>NZ_BAABDO010000043.1:0-47241 GCF_039539665.1 Actinomadura keratinilytica | reverse complement strand
GCCGCGCCGCACAGCCACCGCATCGGGCCGCTGACGCGGCTGGCGGTGCGGCTGCGCGCCGCCGGCATCGTCGGCGCCGCCATCGCCGCCGCCAACGCGGCCCGCGACGAGTCGCCCCGGCCCGCCGACCCGCCCGCGACCGGCGACGCCGCCGCGGCCGAGCGGCAGGTGGCGTGCGAGCTGCTGCTGGGCCGGCTCCTCGAGGACGCCGGGCGCGTCGAGGAGGGCATCCGGGTGGGGGAGAGCGCCGCCGCGCACGCCCGGCTGTGCGACGACACCGTCCAGTTCGCCGACGCCGCCCTGGACCTCGGCCTGCGGCTGCTCGCCCAGGACCGCCTCGGCGACGCGGCCGGGCGGCTCCAGCAGGCCGTCGAAACCTACCGCGACCACGCCGACGACCCCGCCCGCCCCGACGTCCGCGCCAACCTGGCCGTCGCCGCCAACCGGCTGGGCGTCGCCCTGTCGATGCAGGAACGCGACGGCGAGGCCGTGCCGTACTTCGAGGAGGCGGTCCGGCAGCACCGCCGCCGCGATGCGGCCGACCCGGAGGTGCGCGACGAGCTGGCGGGCTCCCTGCGCGATTTGGCCGTGTGCCTGATCCAGGTGAACCGGGACGCCGAGGCGGTGGCCGCGCTCGGCGAGTCCGCCGAGCTGTACCGTCCGCCGGCCCGGAACGGTTCGCAGTTCCACCGCAGGCGGCTCGCCGAGGTGCTGAACCGGCTGTGGCGCGGACTGGCCATCCTCGGCCGCGAGGAGGAGTCGGCGAGCGTCAAGGCCGAGTGGTCGGCGCTGGCGGAGGCCAGTCCGGCGCCCTGAGGCGGGCCGGCCTCCCGGTATGCCGAAGCGACGCCTCCTCACCCCGGCCGTGCGAGGCGAGGAGGCGCCGCTTCCGGTGTGTTATTCCCAGTGCCTCACGGGCGGGCGCGGGACCCGCCGGTGAACGCGCGGGCCAGGCCGAGCGCCGCCGCGGCGGCGGCGAACGCGACCACGCCCAGCACCGCGATCTCGATCGGACGGTGGTTGCGGGCCAGCCCGACGACCGCCAGGGTGACGGCGGACAGGGCCGTCACCAGGGCGACGAGGGTGTTGATCCGCCCCGCCTCCGAGTGCGGCCAGTCGGTGCCGTCCGTCGGCGGCGGGTCGGGCACCTGCCGGCGGTGCCCGGCCAGCGCCCGGCTCCGCCACGGCGAGGTGTTCATCTTGCCGAGCCGGTGGAGCCCGCCCGCCGCGGCGACCAGCAGCAGCGCGTAGCAGGCGAGGAAGACGGCCTCGAACCGCATGGTCGAATCACCCTTCCCGTATCAGGCTTCCCGACCGCCCGGATCCTTGACCTCGGTGAACAGCGCCAGCTCCGGCTCCCGCGCGTCGGCGGCGTCCGCGGACTCGGCGGACTGCGGCTGCGTGGCGAGGCCGTCGCGCTCGCCCGCTCGGTCGCGGCGGCGGTGGATGACGGCGTTCCAGGCCAGCCACAGCAGCGGGACCACCCCGCCGACGATGAACACCACGTCGCCCGGCAGCCGCAGCCACTCGAACAGCGCGTTCGTCGAGTTGCCGACGTAGGCGAGGCTGCGCGCGTCCCAGTAGCCGACGTCGACCGCGTGGTACAGCTGCAGCAGCCCGATCGGCATCAGCGTGACGAACACCATCCACGCCAGCCCCGCGTTCAGCGACCAGAAGCTGATCGAGACCAGCCGGTCCGACCAGTACTTGCGCGGCACCAGGTAGCGCAGCGCGAAGACCGCGAAACCGCACGCGAGCATGCCGTAGACGCCCATCATCGCCGCGTGCCCGTGGTTGGCGGTCAGCATCGTCCCCATCTCGTAGTAGGAGACGATCGGCAGGTTGATCAGGAAGCCGAACACGCCGGCGCCGAGGAAGTTCCAGAAGCCGACCGCGACCAGGAACATCACCGCCCACCGGTGCGGGAACGGCGTCGGGCTCCTGGACTCCTGCCGCGCGCCGAGCCGGATGAACGACCACGCCTCCACGGTGAGGAAGGTCAGCGGGATGACCTCGAGCGCCGAGAAGAAGGCGCCCAGGGCCAGCACCTCGGCCGGCTCGCCGTTGAAGTACCAGTGGTGGGCGGTGCCGATGACGCCGCCCACGCTGTAGAGGACGATGTCGAGGTACACCACGCGCAGCGCGACCTTCTCCCGGACCACGCCGAGCAGCACGAAGATGTAGGCCACCATCACCGTGGTGAACAGTTCGAGGAAGTCCTCGACCCACAGGTGCACCACCATGAACCGCCAGAAGTCGGTGATGGTGTAGGTGTCGCCGTGGTCGGTCAACAGCCCGGTCGCGTACACGACGGGCAGCGCCAGCGCCGCGAAGAAGAACAGCCACGGCAGGTTGCCCCGGCTTTCGCCCGCCAGCTTGTGCCGCATGCCGCGCCACAGCATCGCCACCCAGACGGCCATGCCGACGGTCAGCAGGATCTGCCAGAACTTGCCGAGGTCGAGGTACTCGAACCCCTGCATGCCGAACCAGCTCCACAGCCTGCCGAACGCGCCGCGCATGCCGGCGAGCTCGCCGAGCAGCGACCCCAGCACCACGACGACCAGCGCGCCGAGCAGCAGGTAGGACAGCACGGACTGCCCCTTGGGATCCCGGCGGCGGGTGATCATGGGCACGAGGAAGATCCCGGCGGCCAGGAAGCTGACCGACACCCAGAACAGCGAGAGCTGGATGTGCCAGGTCCGCACCAGGTTGTACGGCAGCCAGCGCTCCAGCGGGATGCCGAAGAAGCTCTCCAGGTCGGCCCGGTAGTGCTGCCCCGCCGCCCCGACGAGGGTCTGCACCAGGAACAGCCCCGCCATGGCGAGGAAGAACCAGGCCATCGCGCGCTGGCTCGGTGTCAAAGGCACCGACCTGGGTTCCCGGAACCGCAGCTCACGCTGGTCGCGACCGTGCCAGCCGAGCCAGTTCCACCGGCCGAACGCGGCGAACAGCGCTCCGGTGCCTCCGATCAGCGCCACGAGGCTGAGCACGCTCCACAGGACGGTGTCGGCGGTCGGGGTGTTGCCGACCAGCGGCTCGGACGGCCAGTTGTTGGTGTAGCTGTAGTTCTTCCCCGGACGCTCCGTGGACGCAGCCCAGGCGCTCCAGGCGAAGTAGCTGGTGAGCTGCTTGATCTGGACCGGGTCGGTGATGGCCTTGGGGCGCAGCCCGGTCTTGCCCTCGGGCGCGGCGAAGAACTCCGCGTAGTGCCGCGTCAGGGCGGCGAAGGCCTGCGCCTGCGCGTCCGACACGGTCAGGGTGCCGGACTTCTCGTCGTAGGTGTTCCGCTTGAAGTCGTCCACCGTACGCCGGGTCGCGGTGTCGGATCCGCCGCCATAGGACTTGTTGACGATCTCGGCGGAGCGGTGCAGGTAGTCGGCGGTGAAGTCGGGGCCGAGGTAGGCGCCGTGCCCGAAGATCGAGCCGTACTGCATCAGCCCGTTCTTGAGGAAGACGTCCTGGCCGGCCCTGACGTCGGCGCCGGTGTAGACGGTCTGCCCGCCGGAGGTGACCGCGCGCTCGGGGATCGGCGGACTGGACCGGTAGGTCTGGTACCCCATCAGCACCAGGACGAAGAAGCCGAAGAGAGTGATCAGGACGGCGGCCTGTACCCAGCCCCGGCCGATGAGCCGGTCGCGCCGCTGGGGAGACGTCGCCGCTGGTGGTGTCACTGGGGACCTCCAGGGAAGCGACTATTTTCACGAGTGACGTAGTTTTTATATCAGCGACCATGAAGAATCTTGCGACCGCCCCCGCCTTCATCGGATCCGGCCAGGTGAGGGGGACGGGGCCGGCGGACGCGTCGCCGCCCCGTGTCGGTCGCGGGCGCGCTATCGTCGGCCGTGCGCACCCTGGATCTCGGCTCGTCGCGGCGCTGCCGACCGGACCGCTGCGGGGATGGCGCGTCCGCCTGCGCGCCGGTCGCCGGCGCGAGGGGGTGCGCGTCAGCGGGACCGGCGTGCGCCGAAAGTGGGCTCTTTTTTACAAGTTTTTTTCGTGTAAAATGGCGCCATGGGTAAGCGTCATCTCGTCGACGCCGAGCCGCGGGCCGCGCTCGGCGACAGCCGCGCCAGCGTGCTCGAGGTGCTGCGCGCGTTCGGACCGCTGGGCGTGCGGGAGGCGGCGGAACGGACCGGACTGCATCCCAACACCGTCCGGTTCCACCTCGACGGGCTGGTCGAGGCCGGCCTGGCCGAACGCACCACCGAGGAGCGCGACCAGCCCGGACGGCCCCGCACCCTGTACCGCGCCTCCGACTCCGACCAGGGCGTGCGCAGCTACCGGCTGCTCGCACAGATCCTCACCAGCCTGGTCTCCGGGACCATGCCGGAGCCGACGAAGGCGGCGACCGAGGCGGGCCGGGCCTGGGGTCGCTACCTGGCCGACCGGCCCGCGCCCTTCGAGCGGGTCGACGCGCGGCAGGCCCTGGAGAAGCTGGCCGGCCTGCTCACCGACATCGGCTTCGGAACGCAGGTCGAGGCGGACGCCGGTGCCGCGCTGGTCCGGCTGGTGCACTGCCCGTTCCGGGAGATCGCCGAGGAGCACCAGGACGTCATCTGCCCCCTGCATCTCGGCCTCATGCAGGGCGCCCTCGCCGAAATGAACGCCCCCGTGACCGCCGAGCGGCTGGATCCGTTCGTCGAGCCCAAGCTGTGCCTGGCCCATCTGCGCTGCCACGAGGCGGGCGACGACACGGGAGAGTAGGGCGCCGGTTCCGGCCGACCGGGCGCCCCGCCATGCGCGGTGGGGCGCCCGGTCCCGTGCTCGGACCGTCGACGCACGCCCGGGGCGCCGCCCGCCGGGCGGCGCCCCGGGCGCAGGTCACGGCCGTCCGATGCGCACCCGCCAGACCTGCGGGCCCGCCTCGAGGTAGTCCCAGGTGTAGAGGCCGGGGTACTCGGCGGCGAACTGGTAGGACAGCGGCTTGGGGTCGTGGTCGTTGACCAGCACGAAGGCCCCGCCGGGCGGCAGGGCCCGGAAGGCGGCGAAGATCTGCTCGTGGCGCTGGGCCGGGGCCAGGGCGCGCACGTCCAGCTCGCCGTCGATCAGCTCGGCGGTGGCCCCGGGGGTGCCGGGGGCGTCGTGTCCGCCGCAGGTGCAGCCGCCGCAGGTGCAGCCCCCCTCGCCCGCCTCGGCGGACTCCCCGAGGACCTCGTGCCTTCCCCCCAGGGCCCCGGCGAGGTCGACCCCGGCCTCCACCAGGGCGGGCAGCAGCATCTCGTTCTCCTTCTCCAGGTGCGCCTGGAACATCGCGTTCAGCGCGACCGCGGCACCGGCGGTCTCTCCCGCCGTCCGCGCCCGTTCCAGGTCGTCGACCAGCTCGCGCAGCAGTTCGTGCTCGCGGATCATCGCCTGCACCAGCAGGCGGGCCGCCGGGACGTCCCACGCCGCCCGGTACAGCGTCTCGTTCTCGACGGCCGCGTGCGGAAGGACCTCCGCGCGGCTGAACTCCACCATCCGCGTCCGCGGCCCGCTCAGCTCGGCCAGCTGGTCGGCGCCGCGCCGGACGGTGAGGGCGTGGTCGGCCATCGTCCGGCCGAGTCGGCCGTGATGCTCCCGGATGGCCTGGACGGTCGCCCGCTGCGACTCGGTGGCCTGTGCGGTCATGGGGACTCCTCTCACGGACGCCACGGGACACCCCGGACACCCTCGGGCCGGTTTACAGTGTGAGATTGATATTTACTAACATAGCTATGAAAAACTCAAGCGACGGCGCGAGATGACCGAGGAGCTGCGATGACCGGCGGCCGGCCCGCCACGGCGGCGCGCACCAGACCCCGTTCGGCGGCCGTGCGGCGGTCTCCGCTGCTCGCCCTGGCCGCGGTGTCGCTGGTCGCCGGGCTGTGGGGCGGCCTGGTGCTGCTCGGTCTGCGGGTGCCGGTGCCCCGCCCGAGCGTCGCGCAGAACCACGGGACGCTGATGACCCTCGGCTTCCTCGGCACGCTGATCAGCCTCGAACGCGCCGTCGCGCTGGGACGTCCGTGGGGCTATGCCGCGCCCGCCCTCGCCGGCCTGGGCGGGATCACCACCGCGGCCGGGCTCGCCGGGATCGGCCGTCCGCTGCTGACGGCGGCGGCCGGCTGGCTCGTCGCGGTGTACGTCGCCCTGATCGGCCGGCGGCCGGGGCGCCGCCCCGGCCGCGACATCCTCCTCCAGACGTCCGGCGCGGTCGCCTGGTACGTCGCGGGCGTCCTGTGGATCCGGGACGCCCCGACCGGCGACCTGGTGCCCTGGCTGACGGCGTTCCTCGTGCTGACGATCGCCGGGGAACGGCTGGAGCTGGCGCACGTGGCGTTCCTGCGGCGCCGGGCGGGGGACGGACTGATCGCGGCCTGCGCGCTGATCGGCGCCGGCGCCGCCGTGTCGGTCGCGGCACCGGATGCGGGCTGGCGGCTGGCCGGCCTGGGCCTGCTCGCGCTGGCCGCCTGGCTGGCCGTGTACGACATCGCCCGCCGGACCGTCCGCGGCACCGGCCTGCCGCGCTACGCCGCCGCGTGCCTGCTGACCGGATACGCCTGGCTCGCGGTGGCCGGGACGCTATGGACCATCGTCGGTAGACCCGAGGACCAAGGGGCCTACGACGCGGCTCTGCACTCGGTGTTCCTTGGGTTCGTCCTGTCCATGGTGTTCGGGCACGCTCCGGTGATCCTTCCCGCGGTCCTGCGCGTCCGGCTTCCCTATCACCCGCTGCTGTACGGGCCGCTCGCCCTGCTGCACGCCGCGGTGCTGATCCGCGTCACGGGCGACCTCGCCGACGCGGGCACCGTGCGCGCGGCGGGCGGCGTGCTCGGCGAGGCGGCGCTGATGGGGTTCGCCTGCTGCGCCGTCGCCGCCTCGCGCCTGTCCCGTCCCTCCCAAGCCGACCCCAGGATGGAGCCTGGATGACATCGGTCGATGAGAAGATCGAACGACCGCGGCCGCGACCGCCGTACCAGTCCGGTTCGCGTGCCACCTGGCACGCGATCGCCAACGCGGTGGTGCTGGCCTGGTTCGCGACAACCGTGTTCACCGTGTTCGCGCGGGACCGCCTTCCCGGCGCCGACTGGGTGCCGGTGCACACTTTCCTGCTCGGCGCGGTCACCAACGCCGTCGTCACCTGGACCGAGCACTTCAGCACCGCGCTGCTGCACCTGCCGGCGCCCGCGCGGTGGTGGCAGGTGCTCCGCCTCGCCGTGCTGAACGCCGGGGTGGTGGCCGTGCTGCACGGCTCCAGCGGCGGCGACGCGGTGCTGGGCACCGCCGGGGCCGTCGTGGTCTGCGGCGTCGCCGCCGTCCACGTCGGCACGCTGATCGTCCGGTCGCGGCGATCGCTGGGCGGCCGGTTCGCCCACCTGGTGGCCTGGTACGTAGGCTCGGGGGCCGCGCTGGTCGCCGGGGGGACGCTGGGTGCGCTGATGGTGTCCGGGCAGGTCACCGGCTCGCTGCGCCTGCGGGTGGAGGCCGCGCACATCCACGCCAACCTGCTCGGCTGGGTCGGGCTGGCCGTGCTGGGCACCCTGTTCATCCTGTGGCCGGCCGTCCTGCGCACCCGGGCGCACGAGGACACCGGCAGGCTCGCCCGTCGCTCCCTCGCGCCGGTCGTGCTCGGTCTCGCCGTGACCGTGGGCGCGCTTGTGACGGGCACGCGCTGGGCCGCCGCGGCGGGGCTCGCGCTGTACGGGGCCGGGACGGCGTTGGCCCTGGTGCCGTCCGTCCGCACGTTCCGGCGGCGGCGGCCGCACTCGGCCGCGTCCTGGATGGTGGCGGCCGCGACCGGCTGGTTCGTCGCCGCGGTGGCCGTCGACCTGGTCATGGTGGCGGTCCATCCCGCGGACGAGGTGGCCGGGGCCGTCGGTCCCCTGCTGCCGCTCGTCATGGCGGGCTTCGTCGGCCAGATCCTGGTGGGCGCGATGATGTTCCTGCTGCCGGTGGTGCTCGGCGGCGGCCCGGCCGCGGTCAAGCGCAACTCGGCCCTGCTGGAGTACGGGTGGAAGACCCGTCTGGCCCTGGCCAACGCGGCGCTCCCGTTCATCGTCCTGCCCGTGCCGGCATGGCTGTCGCGCACGGCCTGGGGGGTTCTGCTGGCGACGCTCGGCGTGTTCGTGGTGCTCGCGGCCGTCGCCGTCGCCCGGTCCTTCGGCCTGGTGCCCAAGCCGCCCGTCGCGGGTCTGGCGGTCGGGGCCGTGCTCACCGCCCTCGTCGTGGTCGTCGCGGTGACCGGACAGGGCGGCGGCCCGTCCGGGACCGACGCCGCCGAGCACACCGGGCACGCCGGGCACATGGCGTCCGGCACGGCCACGCGGACCGTGGACGTCACCCTGAGCGGCATGCGCGTCCGCCCCGGGACGATCGAAGCCGCACCCGGCACCCGCCTCGTGCTGCGCGTGACCAACGTCGACACGCAAGAGCACGACCTGCGGCTGGACACCGGGCAGCGCACGCCCATGCTCCGCACCGGCGAGACCGCGACGCTGCGCCTGGACCCGCTGCGGAAGGCCATAGACGGCTGGTGCACCGTGCCCGGGCACCGGGCCGCCGGGATGACCTTGCGCATCACCCCCACCGGCGCGGCGACGGCCTCGGCCGGATCGGCGGATTCGCAGGCGTCGCCCGCCCCGCTCGACCTGACCGCGTCGCCGAGCCGGGAATGGCGTCCCTATGACGCCGCGCTGAAGCCCGCGCCCGGCGGCCGCGAGCACCGCGTCGAGATACGCGTCGAGGAAAAGGACCTGGAGGTCGCCCCGGGCGTCCGGCAGCGCATGTGGACGTTCAACGGGACCGTCCCCGGGCCCACCTTGCGCGGCAGCGTCGGCGACGTGTTCACCGTCACCTTCGTCAACTCCGGGACGATGGGCCACGGCATCGACTTCCACGCCGGTGCGCTCGCCCCCGACCGGCCGATGCGCACGATCCAGCCCGGCGAGCGCCTGACCTACCGGTTCCGCGCCGACCAGGCCGGGGCGTGGCTGTACCACTGCTCGACGATGCCGATGACCGAGCACATCGCCAACGGCATGTACGGCGCGGTCGTCATCGACCCGCCGAAGCTGCCCCGCGTCGACCGCGAGTACATCCTCGTGCAGGGCGAGCTGTACACCGGGCAGATCGGCGACGCGGCGCGCTCCGCCCGGCTGCGCCGAGGCGACGCGGACGGCTGGATGTTCAACGGCACCGCCGCCGGCTACGACCACGCGCCGCTGACGGCCCGTACCGGCGAACGGGTCCGGTTCTGGGTGGTCGCCGCGGGCCCCTCGTCCGGCACGGCCTTCCACATCATCGGCACCAGGTTCGACACCGTGTACAAGGAAGGCGCCTACCTCCTGCGGCCGGGCCGCGATCGAGGCGGCGCGCAGGTCCTGGACCTGGCCGCCGCCCAAGGCGGCTTCATCGAAACGACCTTCCCCGAACCCGGACGGTACTCGTTCGTCGACCACGACATGCGGCACGGCGAGGCCGGCGCGCACGGCTACATCCAGGTGACCTCGGGGGAGGACGAGTGACCCGGTGAGCCGGCGCGCCGTCGAGGGGCGGGGCCGGGCGGCCGGCGCCGGCCGAGGTCAGTCCGCCACCCTGAGGCGGGCGAGCGCCAGCCCGGTGAAGGCGTCGGCGGTCACCCCGCGGACGCGTTCGGACCACACGAGGTGGTCGTGCCCGTACCACAGCGGGATCACCGGCATGTCGCGCAGCAGGGACGACTCGGCCAGCCGTGCCGGCAGCACGCCGTCGTCCGGGTCGGCGGCGCGTTCGGCCTGTTCGATGAGATCGGACGCGCCGCCGCCGGGCCGCGGCAGCGGGGCGAGGGCGGCGACGGGTGCGGGGTAGTCGGGGGCCGAGTGCAGGACGAAGGGGCCGTCGGTCTTCCGGTCGGCGACGGCGGCGCGCAGCTCGGCGGCGGGCACCGGCTTGGGGCGCGCGTCCAGCCGCAGCGTCGCACGCCACTGGTCGGCGACCGCCTTCACCCACGCGTCGTCGCCGGCGCCCGCCTCGTACCAGATCGGCACGGGGCCGTCGAGGCCGCCCGCGTCGGCGAGCGCCGCGGACGCGGCCGCCCGGTCGTGCACGCACACCCGGCACTGGCCCTCGCGGCGGCCCAGCCCGATGCCCGGCGGGACCAGCGCGTTGGCCGGGCTGGCCTGGTGCCCGAGCGGCCCCTCGGCCACCGCGCGCCGGTCCACCGCCATCGACAGCGCGTGCCGCACGGTCGGGCCGGCGAACCGCTCGTCCCACTCGGGGATCACCAGGTACGTCATGGCCCGGCCGGGCACCATCAGGTGATGGCGGGGGAAGTCGGTGTCCATCGACGCGTGCCGCTGCGGCGGGACCGCGGTGGCCACGTCCAGGTCGCCGGCCTGGACGGCGCGGTACTGGGCGGCGGCGTCCGGCATCGCCCGCACCACGACCGTGCGGCCGCGGCCGTCCCGCGGCTCCAGCACCGTTTCCCGGGCGTCGTGGGAGCGCACCCGGAACGGGCCGTTGCCCACGGGTCTGCGCGCGTAGGAGGCCCAGTCGCGGGACCGCAGCACGGACTCGGGCATCGGCAGGAACGCCGGATCGGCCAGCAGTGCCGGGAAGCCGGCCAGCGGGCGGTCGAGCGTCACCTCGAACGTGCGCTCGTCGCGCACCTTCAGCCCCGCCACGTCGTCGTCCCGGCCGCCCGCGCCCTTCACCCGGGCCACCTCGGTGAACAGGCGGGCGCCGTGCCAGCCCTCGCGCAGCGTGGCGCGCCAGGCGTCGACGAACGACCGCGCCGTCACCGGCGAGCCGTCGTGGAACCGCCCGCCGGGACGCAGCCGCACGGTCCACACCCGCCGGTCCGGGCTGGTGATCGACTCGGCGGCGGCCTCGACCGGCGTGCCGCCCCGGCCGTCGTGGGCGGTCAGCCCGGTCCACACCGCAGCGGCGATCATGCGGCCGGCCGGGTCGCGGACGTCGCCCGGCACCAGCGTGGCGGGCGGCGCCGCGCCCACCGAGATCCGCGGGTCGGCGGGAGCGCTCCACACCCGCATGGCCGCCACCGGCGCGACCAGCATCGCCACCGCACCGGCCACCAGCGCGGCCGTGCGCGCGAGGCTCCTCACCCGCCCCTCCCCGGGGCCTTCCCAGCGCTCAACCGGACCCTTCCGACGGCGGCGGCGGACGACGCGGGTGAGCGTACGGCACCGTCCCCCGGCGCGGGAAGGGCACGCGGCCGCCCCGGAACATCCGCGACCGGCCGCCCGGGCCGGTTCACCGGCGCCCACCTGCCGGATGATCATCTGACCACCAACCGGGCCGGGTTTTTTGTGACCACTCGCCGATGGAGCGCGGCGATCTCCGTGTCCACACTTGCCTAGGCCCTCATCCCCTCGGCGTGGAGGCGCGATGCGTATCCGACCCCAGCGACAGTCCAGGCGGGTCCTCGCCGGCGCCGCCGCGGCGGCGGCCTCCGCGCTGGCCATGGCCGGCACGGCGTGGGCCTGCCCGCCCGAGCCCGGCAACCAGCAGACCGCCGTGTCGCAGGCCCAGGGCGAGGGACGCGACCTCGGCGGGCACGCCGGCCACGGCAGCGGGCCGGTCGGCAAGACCTCCTCCCGGGTGTCCGAGGCGGTCAAGGGAGTGCAGCGGGTCGGCAACGTGCCCGACGCCAAGGAGGCCACCTCCCTGGTCTTCATGGACTACGGCTCGGGCCCGCGCAAGCGCACGATCATGTACGCGACCGGCCGGTTCGGGCTGAAGGCCTACGACATCAGCGCCGACCCGCGCCGCCCCAAGCTGGTCGGGACGTTCGACCTGCCCGGGTTCTGGCAGGGCGAGGACACCGAGGCCGACCACAAACGCAAGATCATCTACCTGTCCCGGGACCCGCGGGCCTTCGGCGGCACCACCGACACCGGCGAGTCCGGCGTCTACGTCATCGACGTGGCCAGGCCCGAGAACCCGCGGCAGATCGCCTACCAGGTGATCCCCGCCGGGCATACCACCTCGTGCATCAACGACTGCCGGTACCTGTGGACCGGCGGCCCCGCCAAGGCGAAGTGGATGCCCGAGGACTGGGGCGGCCGCCCCGTGTGGGTGACGGACGTGCGCAACCCCCGCAGGCCCAAGGTGTTCCAAGACCCCATCGACACCGGCCGCAACGACGGCAAGACCGACTACACCCACGACATCCAGGTCGACTCGGCCGGGATCGCCTGGGCGTCCGGCCGGGGCGGCGTGCGCGGCTACCACACGAGCGGGCGGCACTGGGACCCGGTGCAGAAGCGCTACCGCACGGCCACCGCGTGGGACCCGGTGCCGTACGCGGGCGGCGGCCTGGACGAGGCCACCACCAACTCCTCGTTCATGCACAACAGCTTCCGGGCCGTGGGCCGCACCCGCGACCAGGGGCCCGACCCCCGCAAGTGGGGGGACGGGCAGGTGCTCGTCGTCACCGAGGAGACCTTCAACGACGGCTGCGCCAACGACGGGCTGCTCGTCCTGGCGTCGCTGAAGGGCTCCTACGGGGGCCAGGGCTGGCGGTCCACGCCCGACAACCCGTTCCGGCTGCAGACCCTCGGCACCTGGGGCGTGGCGGGCCAGGAGGGCAGCCGCCCCGACACCGACGACTGCTCGGCCCACTACTTCGACGTCAAGGACGGCGTGCTGGCCCAGGCGTTCTACGCGCAGGGCACCCGGTTCATCGACGTGCGCGACCCCACCAACCCGCGGCAGATCGCCTACTACCGGCCCGACGACGCCCGCGCATGGGCGGCGTACTACCACGGCGGCTACGTGTACGTGGCCGACCACGCCCGCGGCATCGACGTCCTGAAGCCCGCCTTCCGCTGACGCCGCACGCGCGGCGGCTCCAGGACCCCGAGCCCTTCGAGGTCACATCCGCGAACCCGTCTGGAGGAATCCCCCCGTGACGCATCCGCGTGCCCGCACCGCGATCGTCGGCCTGGCCGCACTCGTGACGGCCGCCGGAGCGCCGGCGGCCCCGGCCGGTGCCGCGACCGCCGGCGCCGCACCGCAGACCGCCGCCGCACCCCACGTGCAGACGGGCGGCGTCCGGCTGCACAGCAACGCCGAGCTGGCGCGCACCCTCAAGCAGATCGAACGCGCCTCCCGCGGGCGGGTCACCGTCCGCAGCGTCGGCACGTCCAACGAAGGCCGGCCCATCTGGTTCGCCACGCTCGGCAACGGGCCCAGGCGCGTGCTGTACATCACGCAGCAGCACGGCAACGAGCCGCTGGGCACCGAGTCGGCCCTGGCCGCGCTGCGCACCCTGGGCCAATCCGACGGCCGCGCCGCCCGCGCCGTCCGCTCGAAGATCACGCTGGGCATCGTGGTGCGCGCCAACCCCGACGGCCACGAGCACGGGTGGCGCTACAACTACGACCCCGACGCCGACCCCGAGTACGGGGAGCGGGGCAAGGGCTACGACATCAACCGCTACCACGACCCGGCCGTCGCGCCCGCCGACAACCCGGCGACCGAGGCCGCGGTGATCCAGCGGACCTATGCCGCGTTCCGCCCGTCGATCGTCGTCGACTACCACATGCAGGGCCGCTACGCCTTCCCGCCGCCGGACGGCCGCGAGATCACCACGTCCATCCTGTGGCCGAACCACCCGTCGGTGCCGACCGCCGCGCTGCGCCGGTCCAAGCAGGTCGGCGTGGCGGTTTACGACGCGTTCACCCGCGCCGGCGCCGTGGTGTCGCAGTACCCGGGCGGCACCTACCAGGGCATCGCGCGCAACGCCTACGGCCTGCTCGGCAGCGCCTCCCTGCTGGTCGAGCTGAGCGCCCTGCCGCCCGAGCGCGAGCACTTCCAGGTCCGCACGGCCTACCGGTCGATGGTCGAGCTGGCCGAGGCCGCCGCGTCCGGCGCCCTGGACCGCCTCGACCCGGCCGCGGCCGACAGGATCCCGCCGCGCGGCCCCTCGATCCCGAGCGGCACGTCGGCGGGCCGGTAGCGCGGCACCCGCTGCGCTCTTCTCCTCCCCTTCGGCGCCCCGTGCCGCCTCCGGCGGGGCGGGGCGCCCCGCTGTCTAGTCCGGCTCGGTGCCCGGAGCCGCCGGCCCGGATTGCCTGGGGGAGGTGTCGCGGGGGGCGCGTCGGCGAGCGCGGAAGGCGGCGACGTTGGTGCGGTTGGCGCAGTTCTCCGAGCAGAACCGGCGCCGCCCGGCGCGCGAGGTGTCGGCGTAGACGCGGTCGCAGCCGGGCGCGGCGCACACGCCGGTGCGGCTCAGCCCGTGCTCGACCACCAGCTCCGACAGGTTCATCAGCGTCGTCGCGCGGAAGCGGTGCGGCAGGCGCGCCGACGGCGGCGCGTAGTGGATGTGCAGGCCGTGCGGGTCGTGGTCGGCCAGGTGGGGGTGCATGGGCACCTCCATCATCAGCTCGTTGAGCAGCGCCACGGCCTGCTCCAGCTCGGTGGCCTCGAAGAACGGCCGCAGCGTCCGCCCCCAGCGGCGGAACGGCTCGGCGTCGCGCGGCTCGAAGTGGTGCCAGAAGAAGCCGTTGTCGCGCAGCACCGCCCGCAGCGCGTCCTCGCTGTCGTCGCCGTCGCGCGTGGTGACCGCGTTCACCAGGGCCACGGCGGCGGCGACCCCGTGGCTTTTGTATCCAGTGATCCGCATCATTGCCCCGGCTTCCGCTCCGTGTCATGCTGTAAACGACATATTAGTTATAACCCTTACGGGGGTCCGGTGGGAACGCCGGAGACACAGACGGACGGGAGCGTCGTGGACGGGTGCCCGCGCTGCGGCTGGCCGGAAAACGAGATCTACCAGGTGCTGTCACGGCACCTGACCTCCGAGGGAGTGGTCACCTACACCCGCTGCGCCTGCGGTGAGGTGCAGGTCCGCGTACAGCCGTACGCGGCCGGACGGGTGGTCGCGGCCTCGTGCGGCTCCTCCCGCGACGACTCCGCTCCGCCCGGCCGGTGACCCCCGCGCACCGGAGGCGGCCGAAGAAATCCGAATTCGTCTGCCGAAAGGGGTTGTCGGCGCCGCCTCGGTGACACATCATGCATTCAGCCGAGGAAGTCGGGGGCGCACCCGCCTAAGATCCGTAGGGCGGGCCCCACCCCCGCCCCCGACACTCGCTCCGCGGCGCGGAGCCTCGGCACGAGTCGGCCGGCACCCCGGAGAGCCCTTCGGGGTGCGCCGCGTCGGCCTCGCGGGCCGCTTGGCCGCGCGCCCGGCGGCGTGCCGCGGATCAGTGGCGCCAGCGGGTGGCGGCGGCGATCTCCTCCGGGGAGGCGCCGTCCAGCAGCGCGATCTCACCGCGCCGGACGGCGGCCACGGTGTCGATCACGGCCTGGCCCAGCGCATCGCCCAGCACCGGGTCCTCCTCGAACGCCCGCACCGCCTCGCCGAGCGAGGCGGGCAGCCGGACGATGCCGCGTCCGGCCAGGTCCGCCGGCCCGAGGGAGGCCGGATCGACGTCGACGGGGGCGGGCAGCACGGCCCCGGCGGCCATTCCGGCGCGGCCCGCGGCCAGCAGCGCCGCCAGCACCAGATAGGGGTTGGCGGCGGCGTCGATGCACTTGACCTCCAGGTTGGCCGCCTGCGCGCGCTCGTCGTCCGGCCCGGTGACGAACCGCAGCGCCGCCTCGCGGTTCTCCAGGCCCCAGCAGGCGTAGGCGCCCGCCCAGTGCGACGGGATCAGACGCAGGTAGCTGGCGACCGACGGCGCGCCGACCGCCAGCAGCGCGGGCAGCCGCCGCAGGATGCCCGCCGCGAACGACTGCGCGGCGGCGGTCATCCCGAACGGGCCGTCGCCGCCGGTCATCGCGTTCACCGGCCCCGCACCCTCCGCCGGCTCCGGCGCGCCGCCCCGCCACAGGCTCAGGTGGACGTGCTGCCCGTTGCCGACCGCGTCCGCCTCCACCTTCGGGGAGAACGACGCCGCCAGCCCGTGCCGCAGCGTCACCGCCCGGATCGTCTCGCGCACCAGCACGGCGGTGTCGGCCGCACCGACCGGGTCCTCCGGGGCCACCGACAGCTCGTACTGCCCGGCCGAGTACTCGGGGTGGATCTGCACCACCGTCACGCCGCTCGCGGCCAGGGACGTGAGCACGTCGCGCAGGTAGTCGGGCAGCTCGCTGATCCGCGCCATGCCGTAGGCGGGGCCGTGGCAGGCCGGGACGAAACCGTCGCCGCCCTCCTTGGACACCGCCCACTCGATCTCGAACGCCGCGCGCACCGACCAGCCGTCCGCGGCCAGCCGGGCGGTCTCGCGGCGCAGCAGCGCCCGGGCGTCCAGCGGGTGCACGGTGCCGTCCTGGGCGTACCGGTCGGCGGGGGCCCACGCCCAGCCCGGCAGCGCGGCCATCGGCGTCAGGCGGTCGAGGTCGGGATGCAGCCGCAGGTCGCCGCTGGGGCCGCCGGCGTACCGGCCGCTGGTGATCGAGTCGTCCAGCAGGAAGACGTCGAACACGGGGGACATGCCGACGCCCCATTGCGCCGCGTACTCCAGACGTGCCGTCGGCACCGCCTTGGTGCGGGTGACGCCGCTGGTGTCGACCCAGGTCAGCGCCACCGCCGCGATGTTCTGCCCGCCCAGGGCCCGGGCCGCCTCCGCGGCGCGCCTGCCGAGCCGGTCGCGAGCCGCGCGGTCCAGCGGCGGCCACACGTCTTCCAGGACTGCTGCCATGACGGCCCCCTGGTCACACTTCGCACCGGTGCGAAGACTGTCGGTACGGGCATCGTAGAAGCCAGGGCGAGGCGAGGCCACGACCACGCGCCGATGGAGGGCCGCCGTGTTGGAGGAGAAGATCGAGTCGCTGCCGCTGGTGGACCACCACTGCCACGGCGTCGTCCGCCGCGGCCTCGACCGCGCCGCGTTCGAGGCGCTGCTGACCGAGGCCGACGCGGGCGGGGGACCGGACGGCGGCCTGTTCGACTCGCGGATCGGGTTCGCGGTGCGGCGCTGGTGCGCGCCGGTGCTCGACCTGCCCGCGCACGCCGAGCCGGACGACTACCTCGCGCGCCGCGCCGAGCTGGGGGCGGCCGAGGTGAACCGCCGGTTCCTGCGGGCGGCGGGCCTGGCGGCGCTGTGCGTGGACACCGGCCACACCCCCGAGCCGCTGCTGGAGCCCGCCGAGCTGGGCTGCCTGGCGGGCGCGCCCGCACACGAGATCCTGCGGCTGGAGACGCTGGCCGAGGAGGTCGTCTTCGACGGTGTGAGCGCGTCGGCGTTCGCCGCGGAGGTGCGCGCCCGGCTGGAGGCCCGCGCGCCGCGGGCGGCCGGCGTCAAGTCGATCGCCGCCTACCGGGCCGGGCTGGAGCTGTCGGGGGAGCGGCCGTCGGGCGAGGAGGTGGCGAAGGCGGCCGGGCGCCTGCTGCGGGACACCGAGCGGGGGCTGGCCGGATGCGACGCGCCGCCCCGCGTCCGGGACGAGGTGCTGCACCGCTTCCTGGTGTGGTGCGCGTGCGACCTGGGGCTGCCGATCCAGTTCCACGCCGGCTACGGCGACGCCGACGCCGACCTGCGCCGCTGCGACCCGCTGCTGCTCACCGGCCTGCTCCGGGAGCTGGCCCGCAAGGACGTCCCGGTCATGCTGCTGCACAACTACCCGTTCCACCGCAACGCCGGCTACCTGGCGCAGGTGTTCCCCAACGTCTTCGTCGACGTCAGCCTGGCCGTCCACAACCTCGGCGACCGGGCCTGGGCCGTCCTCGCCGAGCTGATGGAGCTGGCGCCGTTCGGCAAGGTGCTGTTCGCCTCCGACGCCTACGGCCTGCCCGAGCTGTACCACCTGGGGGCGCTGCTGTTCCGCCGCGGCCTGGGGCGCGTCCTGGCCGAAGGCGTGGCCGAGGGCTCCTGGACCGAACGCGACGCCGCGCGCGTCGCCGAGATGATCGCGTCGGGCAACGCCCGCCGCGCCTACCGGCTCGGCGACCGCCCCTGATCCGCGGGGGCCGCGCCGTCCGAGCCGGCCCGGCCGTCCAGCGCCCGGCGCACCTCGTCCGGGACGGGCACGGGCCGGTGCGTCCCCGGGTCGACGCTGATCATCACGAACTCCGCCTCGCCGACCGGCCGGCCGTCGATGGACAGGCTCACCCCGATGTCGAACGACGTCCGCCCCCACCGCGTCACGCGGGGGCGCAGTTCGATCACGTCGTGCAGGCGCGCCGGAGCCGACCACTCCATCGCCGCCTTCTTGACCATGTACTCGAACCGGCCGAGGTACTCGGCGCCGAGCCTCCGGTGGAACCACTGGTCGAGGGCGTCGTCCAGGTAGACGAAGTAGTTGGCGTTGAACACCACGCCCTGCATGTCGCACTCGCTGTACCGCACCCTGATCCGGTGGGTGAACCCCGGCGCCTCGTGCAGATCGTCCGTCACGGGACGACTGTATATCCGTCGTGTCGTTATCTGATCATGTTTGTCGGATGTGTACGGGGTATCCGGGGAGAGATGTGGATGCTGAGGCTGCCGGGGGTGTACCGCCCGCAGGCGGACACGGCCCTGCTCACCGAGGCCCTGCGGCAGGCCGCCATGCCGCGCGGCGCCCGCGTGCTGGACCTGTGCACCGGCACCGGCGCGGTCGCGCTGGCGGCGGCGCGCGAGACGGCCGGGACGGTCGTCGCGGTGGACCTGTCCGCCCGGGCCGTGCTGGCCACCCGCGTCAACGCGCGCCTTCGGGGAGTGCGCGTGCGCGCCCATCGCGGCGACCTGCTCGCACCGGTCGCGGGCGAGCTGTTCGACATCATCCTGGCCAACCCGCCGTACGTCCCGTCGGGGTGCTTCCCGCCGCCGCGGCACGGACGGTCCCGCTGCTGGGACGCCGGCCCCGACGGGCGTGCGCTGCTCGACCGGATCTGCGACCAGGCGCCCCGGCACCTGGCGCCGGGCGGGACGCTGCTGCTCGCCCAGTCGTCGGTGTGCGGGGTGGACGAGACGCTGCGCGCCCTGCGGGCCGCCGGGCTCAAGACGTCGGTGGCGGCCCGCAGACGCGAGCCGTTCGGACCGGTCATGCGGTCCCGGACGGCCGACCTGCTGGCCCGGGGCGCGATCCGGCCCGGGCAGGACGACGAGGAACTGGTGGTGATCCGTGCCGACCACACCCGGCCCCGGAGATGAGGCGACGGCCCCGGGCGGTGCGGCGGCTCCGCCGCGCCGCCGGGTCCTGGCCGAACGCGGCGGGCCCATCCTGGTCGAGGGCCCCGTCGAGGTGGTGCTGCCCGACGGCACCTCGGTCGCCTCGGACCGCTTCATGGTCGCGTTGTGCGCCTGCGGAGCCAGCGGCCGCTACCCGTTCTGCGACACCAGCCACCGCCGGTGCCGCAGGACCCGCGACCGGCGCGGAACCGGTTCTGACACCGCGTCGGCCTCGTGATACCGGCGCGGTGACACCAGCCCTGTGACATCAGCCCTGCGACATCAGCCCCGTGACAGCAATCTCGTGACATCGGCCCCGTGACGTCGATTCCGTGACATCGCCCGGCCGCGTGACACCGTTCAGCCCGGTGACACCGCGGAGTCGGGGGAGGAGGGCAGCGGGCGCCGCAGGGAACTGCGGCCCGCCCGCCAGCACGCCAGCACGTGCTCGCCGAACCGGTCCTCCAGCAGCCCGGTCGCCTGCGCGCCGAACGCCACGTCGGCGGCCAGCTCCGGCTCGCGGGCGAGCAGGTCCCCGACGACCTCGTGCCGCAGCACCTGCTCGTGGACGGCGTCGGCCTCGATGTGCTCGGTGTAGAAGCGGACGCACCGCGGACCCGCCCCGAGCCGCCGCGCGGCCCGCGCCATCCGCCGCGCCGCGGGCGCCGTGGTGATCTCGGCGGCGGCGAAGTGCCCGACCATCGCGCCGCGCAGCCCCCGGTGCAGCCCGAACAGCGACATCATCGACACGATCGCCAGCATCGGCGCCGGGACCAGGTCCAGGTAGCGGCCGTAGCGGGAGTCCAGGCCGAGATCGTCCATCAGACCGGCGAACAGCACGGCGTGCACCGCCTCGGCCCGGCCGCCGCCGAACTCGTCGAACTCCACCGCGACCAGGGACGCCTTGGCGCGTCCGCGCAGCCGCGGGATCACCCAGGCGTGCGGGTCGGCCTCCTTGAGGTGGTAGGCCGAGCGGTGCGCCGCGAACTCGCGCAGCTGCCACCGCTCGCCCCGCTCGCACAGGTGGTGGGAGACGCCGTAGGCGTCCGCGGGCTCCTCCAGCAGCGCGCCCAGCGTCCCCTCGGCGTCGTCGCCGCCGGGCGTGTCGGCGCGCAGCGCGCCGAGGAACACGCGCTCCATCCCGCCCCGCAGCCGCAGCAGGTCCGGTGACCACTCCCAGGCCGCGTCCACCCCGTCGAACCCGCGGTAGTGCAGCTCGTAGCAGGTGTAGAGGGCGAGCTGCAGGTCCTCCCCGTACGGGTCGGCGCAGCGGCGCAGAAGCGGCCGCGCGGCCGCGTGCAGCGGCGGCGCGGGTTCGGACGCCGGTCGGCGCAGCGCCTCCACCACGGCCTCCGACAGCGGCCCGCGCGGCTCGGGCAGCGGCGGGGCGGGCTCGCGGGCGGCCGGGGGGAAGGGGGAACCGGTCGGCGTCAGGGTCATGCTCTCTCCCGTCACCTGGGGACGTTCGCGCACCGGTACCCGTTCACGACGGGTCCATGCTCCGCGTCGGTCCGGCCTGCCGCTCGGTCTGCCGGTCGCCCTCCGTCTGCCGCACCAGCAGGTCCAGCACCGCCCGGGGGCCGCCGCGCGCGTCGGCCAGCCGCTGCCGTTCGGCGCCCGTCCCGTCCCGCAGCACCCCCGCCAGCAGCGCGCGGACCTCCGCCAGATCGCCGGTCTCCTCCAGCGCGGGCGCGACGTGGTCGATCAGTTCGGCGGCCAGCTCGGCGGCGGGCACCCGGCGCTCCCGCAGCGGATGCACCCCGGGGCCGGTCATGCCGTACCGGGCGGCCGCCCACAGCGCCGCCGCGCACACCTGCGGCGACACGCGCGGCGCCTCCCGCCCCGCCGCCAGGTCGGCCAGCGCCGTGCGCACCAGCGCCCGCGACAGACCCGCCTGCAGCGTGGCGTCCTCGACGGTGGCCACGGCGTCCGCCCCGCGCAGCTCCACGGTCGGCAGCCGGGGGGAGGGGCGCGCCAGCCAGAACGTCATGGCGGTGTCCGCCATCGCCCCGCAGTCGACCAGCCGGGCCAGCTCGCGCTCGTAGGCGGCGACCGACTCGAACCACGGCGGCACCCCCGAGCAGGGGAACCGGCCCATCTTCTCGGTCACCCGGCAGCTGGCGAACCCGCGGTCGCGGCCCCGGTCGATCGGCGAGTTGACCGCCAGCGCCACCAGCGTCGGCAGCCAGGGGCGCAGGTGGTTGACCACCGCGAGCGCGGTCTCCCGGTCCGGGACGCCGACGTGCACGTGGCAGCCGCACACCTCGTAGTCGGCGAACACCCCGCCGCCCATCTCGGCGATCCGCTGGAACCGCTCCCCGGGGGAGAACGCGAACGCCGGCGCGGCGGCCGCGGTGACCGCCGTCCCCGTCGACACCAGGCGCGCGTCCTCCGCGCGGGCCGCGTCCGCCAGCAGGGCCCGGGACTCGCGCAGCTGGCGGCGCACCTCCGCCAGCCGGGTGCACACCCCCGTGGCCGCCTCCACCTGCGTCCGCAGCAGTTCCGCCTGGAGCCCGGTGTCGGGTGCGGGCGGGGGAGCGGCGCGGGCGCGTGCCAGCACCGGCTCGGCGCGCGCGACCGTCGCCCCGGTGACCGGGTCCACCAGGAGGAACTCCTCCTCGACCCCCATCGACAGGCCTGCGTCCGACATGTCCGACCCCCTATCGACCAGCCGTTCTTACCCGTTTTGTCGGCCCGTTCCCCAGGGGGAGTCGCCGGCCGGCCGGGCGCGGGCAGGGCGGCTGCCGTCCCGTCCTGGTCATTCCGCGATCGTCGCCGACGCCCCTCGCCCGGAGACGTCGCGGCCGACAGCCCGCCCGGCGCCGGATCGGTCATTCCGCGGCGGCCCCGAGATGTCGGTAGAGTGCGAGGCGCCCGGCCTCCGGCACGGTTCATTCCCCGTCTACTGCGGGAGCACTGCATTCACCCGCCGGAGGCCGGGCGCCCGTCACCCGCCGGTGCCTTCCTCCACGCGATTCGGATAACACGCCGCCCTGCGGACGGACGCCGCCCGGACGGCCTGTCGAGCACCTTGCCGAAGCGGCCGCCGACGGCCGCGCGGTATGCGCACTGGCTGCGGAAAACCGGCCTTTCGGAGTGGACGGTGATGTCCAGAACCGCCCGGTCCGATGGAATTCGAGGCGGCGTTCCTGCGGCGTTCCGAAATGCGCGGACGATTCTCCTGACCGACTAAAACCGCGGCCAATCTTCCTGCGCGGGCGGTCGCGGGCACTGGCGTGTTCCGGTATTACCGCCGCAGGATCGTCCGGAGGGCGGGTGCGATTCGGCCCGATGCTGAGAGGGGGGCACGGCAGTGAACGCTTCCATGGCGGATGTGGCGGTGGTGGGCGCCGGCCCATACGGGCTTTCCGTGGCGGCGCACGCCGCCGCCCTCGGATTGGACGTGGTCGTCTTCGGCGAACCCATGGGGACCTGGGCGCGGAACATGCCGCGCGGAATGCTGCTGAAATCCGAACCGCAGAACTCCGGGCTGGCCGCGCCGGGGAACTCCTGCGACTTCATCGCCTTCTGCGAGATCAACAACCTGCCGTGCGCGCGGAGCCTGCCGATCCCGGTGGAACGCTTCGTCGACTACGGCCGCTGGTTCCAACGGCAGGCCGTGCCCAACCTGGACCCGTCGATGGTGACCGCGGTGCGGACCGCCGGCGGCGGGTTCGCGCTGGAGCTGGCGGGCGGCGACCGGGCGCGGGCGCGGGCGGTCGTGCTCGCGGTGGGCGTCGTGCCGTTCGCCCGCCGCCCCGAGCAGCTGGCCGCCTTCCCGCCCGCGCTGGCCAGCCACACCATCGACCACAACGACTTCGGCGGCTTCGGCGGACGGGACGTGACCGTGATCGGCGCGGGACAGGCCGCCCTGGAGACCGCGGTGCTGCTGGACGAGGCGGGCGCCCGGGTGCGGCTGGTGGCCCGCGCCGACCGGCTGCGCTGGAACGGCGTGCCCCTGCCGCGCCGCCCGCTGCGCGACCGGCTGCTCGCCCCCGAGTCGGGGCTCGGCACGGGCTGGCGGACCTGGGTGTACGCGAACGCGCCGCACGCGGTGCGGCACCTGCCGGCCGCCGCCCGCCGGCACATCGCACGGACCGCGCTCGGCCCGGCCGGCGCCTGGTGGCTGCGCGACCGGTTCGTCGACCGCGTGCCCGCGCTGCTGGGCTACCGGATCACCGACGCCGCCGCCGACGGCGACCGGGTCCGGCTGTCGCTCACCGACGCCGGCGGGCGGACCCACCGCATCGACACCGACCACGTCGTGTGCGGCACCGGCTTCGAGGTCGATCTGCGCCGGCTGTCCCTGCTGGACCCGGTCCTGGCCGACGGGCTGCGGCGGGACGGCGCGGCGCCCTGGCTGTCGGCGCACTTCGAGACGTCCATGCCGGGCCTGTACGCGGTCGGGCTGCTGGCCAAGCAGACGTTCGGGCCGGGCATGCAGTTCGTCCAGGGCACCGCGTTCGCCGCGCGCAGGGTCGCCGCCCACCTGGCGCGGACGCTGCCGCGCCGGTCGGTCGCGGTGCCCGCCGAGGCGGCCGGGACGGCCGCCGCCGGGTGACCCGGCCCCGGGTGTCGCGCCCGGCTGCCCGGGTACGAGCAGGCGGATCATGCCGCCACCGGGGGGAGATCGCGATGCCGCACTACTCGTGGTACCCGGAGGACGACCCGCGCCACCACACCGGCAGGCTGCACGACATGCTCACCGCCGTCGTCCGGGTCGCCCGGGAGGAGCTCGGCAAGGTCGACGAGCCCCGGGCGCAGGAGTTCCTGGAGACCACCGCCGAGGTGTGCGCCGGCCTGGAAACGGCCTTCGAGCGCTACGAACGGCGGGACTGAACCGCCGCCCGCAGGCGCGCGTCCGCCCCACCGGCCCGTCCCTGGGCGGACACACTGCCGTCACCCTCTTGACACATGCCCGAAACAGTGCCAATTTGATCGCTCACACGGCGGTTTGAACGATCAAATCGCCCGGTGCCCGACGAACCAATGGGGGTGACGGGACTCATGCGTGAGCGCAGCGGCGTGACCATTTCCGAGGTCGCGGCGGCCGCCGGAGTCTCGCGCCAGACGGTGTCGAACGTGCTGAACGCACCCGACCGGGTCGCCCCCGCCACCGCCGAACGGGTCCGCCGGGCGATCGACGAGCTGGGCTACCTGCCCAACCGGGCCGCGCGCAACCTGCGCGAGCGCACCAGCCGCTGCATCGGCTTCAAGATCGCCGCGCCGACCGGGCTGAACAACCTGCTGGACCGGTTCCTGCACGCGCTGGCCGAGTCGGCCGGCGGCGTCGGCTACCACCTGCTGCTGTTCAGCGCCTCCACGGCGGACGAGGAGCTGGCCGCCTACGCCGAGCTGATCGGCACCGGCACCGTCGACGGGTTCGTGCTGGCCGACATCGAAGCCGCCGACAAGCGGCCGGACTGGTGCGCCGAACGCGGCATCCCCTGCGTCAGCTTCGGCCGTCCGGCCGACCCCCGGCGGTGCTCGTGGGTGGACGTCGACGGCGCCGACGGCATGGCGCAGTCGGTCGACCACCTGGTCGCCCGCGGCCACCGCCGCATCGCCTACCTGGGCTGGCCCGAGGGCCAGCGGGTCGGCGACGAGCGGCGCGCCGGATGGCGGGCGGCCATGCGCCGGCACGGCCTGGCCACCGAAGGGCTGTCGGGCGCCGGCGCCGAGGATCCCGCCGAGATCGCGGCGGTGGCGCGCCGGATGATGGAGCAGCCGGATCCGCCCACCGCGTTCGCCTGCGGCAGCGACACCTTCGCCGTCGCCGCCCGCCAGGCGATCGGCGTCGACTCCGCCGGACGCCCCCGCGTGGAGGCCGTCGGTTACGACGACTCCCCGTCGGCGGCGCTGATGACACCACCGCTGTCGAGCGTGCGCCAGCCGCTGGACAAGGTGGCGCACCACGTCGTCGACCTGCTGGTCCGGCAGTTCCGCACACCCGGCGGCCCGCTTGAGGGGGTGATGTTGCGACCGGAACTGGTGGCCCGGGAGCGGCCCGGCCAAGACCCCCGCTAGCCCGAGCGGCGCGTCCCGGAGAGCGGGCGGGACGCGGAGAGGCGGACGGGGGCGACTGACGCACAGAACCCCCGAGAGAAGGGAACGATCGTGGCAACCCCTCTGAGGACGACCATCCGCTGCATGATCGCGGCGGGCACCGTGGCGGCGCTGACCGCGGCCTGCGGCGGCGGCGACTCCGGCTCCGGCTCGGACGCGGCGTCCGGCGAACTCACCGGACGCGGCCCGATCACCCTGGTGCAGGGCAAGGACACCTCCGGCAACGTCCAGCGGCAGATCGACGCCTGGAACGCCCAGCACCCGAACGAGCAGGTGCGGCTGGTCGAGCTGCCCGAGGACGCCGACGCCCAGCGCCAGCAGATGGTGCAGAACGCCCAGGCCAAGTCCGACGCCTACACCGTGCTCAACCTCGACGTGGTGTGGACCGCCGAGTTCGCGGCCAACCGCTGGATCACGCCGCTGCCCCAGGACCAGTTCGACCTGTCGAAGTTCCTGCAGCCCACCGTCCGCACCGGCCAGTACCGCGGCCGCCTGTACGCCGCGCCGTGGAAGACCGACGCCGGGCTGCTCTACTACCGCACCGACCTGCTGAAGAAGGCCGGAGCGTCCGAGCCGCCCAAGACCTGGGACGAGATGAAGCAGATCTGCGACAAGGTCGCCAAGGACGGCGTCTCCTGCTACGGCGGCCAGTTCGAGAAGTACGAGGGCCTCACCGTCAACTTCTCCGAGGCCGTGCACAGCGCCGGCGGCGCCGTCGTCGACGACCAGGGCAAGCCCGCCGTCAACACCCCGCAGGCCAAGCAGGGCCTGGAGTTCCTGGTGCAGGGCTTCAAGAGCGGCTTCATCCCCAAGCAGGCCATCACCTACAAGGAGGAGGAGGCGCGCCGCGCCTTCGAGAAGGGCAGCCTGGTGTTCCTGCGCCAGTGGCCCTACCAGTACGCCCTGTCCACCAAGTCCGACGTCAAGGACAAGTTCGACGTGGCGCCGCTGCCCGGCCCGAACGGCCCCGGCGCGCCCACGCTCGGCGGCCACAACCTGGCCGTCTCCGCGTTCGCCAAGAACAAGGCGACCGCCCTCGACTTCATCAAGTACCTCACCGGCGCCGAGCAGGAGCGCGCGAACATGCTCGCCACCTCCGAGGCGCCCACCCTCGCCTCCCTCTACGAGGACGCCGAGCTGAAGAAGAAGTACCCCTACCTCGACGTGCTCAAGGAGTCCCTGCTCAAGGCCAGGCCTCGGCCCGAGGCGGTGCGCTACGGCGACGTCACCAAGGCGATCCAGGAGAACGCCTACGCCGCCCTCACCGGCGACAAGTCCACCGACCAGGCGCTGGCCGACATGCAGGACCAGCTCGGAAAGCTGACCCAGCAGTAGCGGCGACTCCCCGCCGGGACGCCCGCGTCCCGGCGGGGGATCCAGGGAGGCTTCCATGACCACCATCACCGCCGCACCCGAGCGGCCGCCCTCCGGCGGTACCGCCGCCAAGCCCGCCCGGCGCCGGGGCGACGTGCAGCGCTCCGGCCGGCTGGCCGCGGTCCTGCTGTCCCCGACGTTCATCGTGCTCGCACTGGTCGTCGGCTACCCGATCCTGGCGGCGCTGCGCGAGTCGCTGTACCGGCGCGGGCAGGGCCTGGACGCCGACGGGTTCGTCGTGCAGGGCGACCAGTTCGTCGGCCTGTCGAACTACCTCGACATCTTCACCGGTCCGAGCGCCTCGGTGTTCTGGGGCGCGCTGTGGAACACCTCGTTCTTCACCGTCACCACCGTCGCCATCGAGACCGTCCTCGGGATGTGCATGGCGCTGATCATGCACTGGGCGTTCCGCGGCCGGGCGCTGGTGCGGGCCAGCGTCCTGGTGCCGTGGGCGATCCCGACCGCCGTGTCGGCGCTGCTGTGGCGCTGGGTGTTCCAGGCCGACGGCGTCGCCAACGCGATGATCGGCCGCGAGGTGCTGTGGACCACCGAGGGCATCCAGGCCAAGTTCGCCGTGATCATCGCCGACACCTGGAAGACCGCCCCGTTCGTCGGGCTGCTGGTGCTGGCCGGGCTGCAGATGATCCCGCGCGACGTGCACGAGGCCGCGCGGGTGGACGGGGCGGGCGCCTGGCACCAGTTCTGGCGGATCACCCTGCCGCTGGTCAAGCCGGTGCTGCTGGTCGCCGTGCTGTTCCGGCTGCTGGACGTGCTGCGCATGTTCGACCTGCCGTTCGTGCTGATCGGCGCGCAGAAGGAGTCGGTGCAGACGCTGTCGATGCTGGCCTACGACGAGGCGTCGAACCTGCGCTACGGCGCCGCCGCGGCCTACTCCACCATCCTGTTCGTCTACGTCGCCGTCGTCGCCTACGCCTTCGTCAAGCTGCTGGGCGCCGACGTGATCGGCGAGATGCGCCAGGCGCGCGCCGCGGGCGACCGCCGCGTCCGCCTGCGCCTGCCGTTCCGCAAAGGGGTGACCTCATGAGCGCACCGTCGGCCGGGGCGCCCGCGCGGCGCCGCCTCCCGGCGTCGACCGTGCTGCGGTTCGCCGGCGTGGCGGCCGTGGTGGTGTACTGCCTGGCGCCGTTCTACTGGATGATCGTGTCGGCGTTCCGGCGCCCGCAGGACCAGTTCGACAACGCGCCGCTGCCGTCGCCGTGGTCGCTGGAGAACTTCCGCGCGGTGTTCGAGCCGGACGTGGGGTTCCAGCGGGCGCTGGTCAACAGCCTGGTCGTGGCGGGCACGACCACGCTGCTGACCCTGCTGGTCGGCACGTTCGCCTCCTACGCCCTGGCCCGGCTGACCTTCCGCGGCAAGAACCTGGTGCTGGGGATGGTGATCACCACCTCGATGTTCCCCGGCATCTCGCTGATCGTCCCGCTGCTGAAGCTGTTCACCGACATCGGCTGGATCAACACCTACCAGGCGATGGTCCTGCCGAGCCTGTCGTTCGCGCTGCCGCTGGCGGTGTGGAACCTGACCACGTTCTTCCGCCAGCTGCCGTTCGAGCTGGAGCAGGCGGCGATGGTGGACGGCTGCACCCGCGGGCAGGCGTTCCGGCGCATCATCATCCCGCTGGCCGCGCCCGGGGTGTTCACCACGGCGATCATCACGTTCATCGCGGCCTGGAACGAGTTCATCATCGCCCTGTCGATGGTGAACAAGAAGGAGATGCAGACCGCCACCGTGGCGATCTCCAAGTTCACCGGCGCGTACGGGTTCGACCAGCCGTTCGGCACCCAGATGGCGGCCGGGGTGATCGTCACCGTGCCGCTGGTGATCGTGGTGCTGATCTTCCAGCGGCGCATCATCGCGGGCCTGACCGCCGGGGGCGTCAAGTGACGGCCCCGGGCGGCCCGGCCCCCCTCCCCAACCGAAAGGACGTCGTGCAGCACACGGACAACGCGCCCTGGTGGCGCAGCGCGGTGATCTACCAGGTCTACATCCGCAGCTTCGCCGACGGGAACGGCGACGGCGTGGGCGACATCGCGGGCATCCGCTCGCGGCTGCCGTACCTGCGGGACCTGGGCGTGGACGCCATCTGGATCACGCCGTGGTACACCTCGCCGATGGTGGACGCGGGCTACGACGTGGCCGACTACACCGACATCGACCCGCTGTTCGGCACCCTGGCCGACGCCGAGGAGCTGATCCGCGAGGCGCACGGCCACGGCATCCGGGTGATCGTCGACGTGGTGCCCAACCACTCCTCCGACCGGCACGCCTGGTTCCAGGAGGCGCTGGCGGCCGGGCCGGGCTCGCCCGCCCGCGACCGGTACGTCTTCCGCGACGGCCGCGGCGAGAACGGGGAGCTGCCGCCCAACGACTGGCGCAGCACCTTCGGCGGCCCGGCGTGGACGCGCGTGCCGGACGGCCAGTGGTACCTGCACCTGTTCGCGCCCGAGCAGCCCGACCTGAACTGGGAGAACCCCCGGGTGCGCGCCGACTTCGAGCGCGTGCTCGGGTTCTGGCTGGACCTGGGCGTGGACGGGTTCCGCATCGACGTCGCCCACGGCCTGATCAAGGCGCCCGGCCTGCCCGACCTGGGCCCCGACGGCGAGGACGTGCTGGAGCCCACCGACCGCGTCGACCACCCGCACTGGGACCGCGACGGCGTCCACGAGATCTACCGGGCGTGGCGCCGGGTCTCCGACCGCTACCCCGGGCAGCGCGTCTTCGTCGCCGAGGCGTGGGTGGCCAACGCGCAGCGCCTGGCCCGCTACCTGCGTCCCGACGAGCTGCACACCGCGTTCAACTTCGACTTCCTGCGGGCCCCGTGGGACGCGGCGCGGCTGCGCGACGTCGTCGACACGACCCTCGGCACGCTCGGCGAGGTCGGCGCCCCCGCCACCTGGGTGCTGTCCAACCACGACGTGGTGCGGCACGTCACCCGGTACGGCAGGCCGCACACCGAGGGCCGGGGGCCGCGCCACGACGTGAGCGAGCCCCTGGACCTGGAGCAGGGCACCAGGCGCGCGAGGGCGGCGGCCCTGCTCATGCTGGCGCTGCCCGGCGGCGCGTACATCTACCAGGGCGAGGAGCTGGGGCTGCCCGAGGTGGAGGACATCCCCGAGGAGCGCCTCCAGGACCCGGTGTGGGAGCGGTCCGGGCACACCAACCGGGGCCGCGACGGCTGCCGCGTCCCCATCCCGTGGTCGGGGGACGCGCCGCCGTACGGGTTCAGCACCGCCGAGGACGCCGAGCCGTGGCTGCCGCAGCCGGAGCTGTGGAAGACCCTCTCGGTCGAACGGCAGTCCGGCGACCCCGCCTCGATGCTGGAGCTGTACCGGTCGGCGCTGCGGCTGCGGCGCGAGAACCCGGCGCTGGGCGACGGCGCGATGCGGTGGAACGACACCCCCGACGGCGTCCTCAGCTTCTCCCGCGACCCCGGCTTCACCTGCGTGGTGAACGTGTCCGGCGAGCCGTACGAGCTGCCCGCCGGCGCCGAGGTCCTGCTGGCCAGCGGCGACCTGGACGGCGGACGGCTGCCCGCCGACACCGCCGTCTGGCTCGCCACGTCCTGACACGCATCCGGCGCGGGGCCCGGCCGCCCCGGGCTCCGCGCCCCGTCCACCGGTCCGGGAGCCGGACCGATTCGGCACATCGGGGGTCGAGCGAGGGGAGACACCGACCTTGACAGGCGACACCAGACGCGACATCAGACGCGGGATGCGACGCGGCACCGCCCTCGCGGCCGCAGCCGTTGTGGCCGCCGGGACGGTCGCCGTGCCGTCCGCCCAGGCGCGGGAACGGGCGCCCGGGGAGGAACTGACCACGACGACCCGGCTGGCGGACCGGCGCTCCGTCGTCATCGGCGACCGGTTCTACGCCATGTCCACCGCCGACGGGCTCTACCCGGCGTCCGGATGGCACATCACCGGAGAGATGGGCGGGTTCTGGACACCGCCCATCAAGCTGCTCGACGGCGTGTGGTTCGGCGTGGACGGCGCCTGGCTCGGCGAGCAGGCGCGCGCGGAGAGCCACACCGTCGGGTACGGCTACACCCGCACCCGCTACGCCGCGACCGGCGGGGTGCGCGTCGAACGCACCGACGTGGTGCCCGACGGCCTGCGCGCCGGCCTGATCGGCCTGACCTTCCGCGCCGACAAGAGCCGCACCGTCCGGCTCGACGTCGACGCCCACTCCGAGCTGATGACCGCCTACCCGTGGGGCGGCACCACCCCGAACCAGAGCGCCTACAACCTGCCGGACACCGGCGCCTACGAGGACGGCGCACTCGTCTTCCGCGAACGCGGCAGGCCGCAGGTGCCCAACGCGTCCGAGCACGACTTCGCCGCGCTCGTCGCCGCCGACCGCAGCCCCGCCGCGCACCGGCTCGGCTCCGGGTACCGCGGCCCGCAGGCCCCGGCCGTCGTCTGCCCCGCCACCGGCACCGCGCCGGACCGGTGCGACGACTCGGAGTTCGGCAAGGGCACCGGCGGGCGGCTGACCTACGACGTGCGGGTGCCCGCCGGACGCGGCGTCACCGTCTGGTTGGCCGTCGCCGGATCCGACCGCGGCGACGGCGAGGCCCGCGCGGCGCTGAAGTCGGCGCTGCGCGACCCCGCCGGGCTGCTGGCCCGCAAGAAGGCCGCCCGCCGCGCCGTCGCCGCCAACACCGTCGTCGACCTGCCCGGCGACCGGCTGCTGCAGCGCAGCGTCGAGTGGAGCAAGCAGAACCTGGCCGACTCCGTGCAGGAGGCGCGGAACCTGCGCGTCCGCGTCACCCGCGAGGGCAGGCAGTACCCGGCGGCCAAGGGGACGGTCCCGGCGGCCCGCTGGCTGGGCGCCGGATGGCCCGACTACCCCTGGCTGTTCGGCACCGACGGCGAGTACACCGCGTTCGCGTCCGTCGCCGCCGGGCAGTTCGACGACATCAAGGCGCACCTGCGCGCGCTGCGCGACACCAGCGAGATCGCCAACGACCGCAGCGGCAAGGTGGTGCACGAGGTGGTGTCCGACGGGTCGGTGTACTTCGGTGCCGACGACGACGCGGGCAACACCGACGAGACCGCCAAGTTCCCCAGCGCCGTGGCACTGGTCTGGCGGTGGACGGGAGACCGCCGCTTCCTGGACGACCTGTACGACTTCACCGTCCGCAACATGCGGTACGTCGTGGAGAAGCTGGACGAGGACGGCGACGGCTGGCCGGAGGGGCTCGGCAACGTCGAGCGCAGCGGCATGGGCGTCGAGAAGCTCGACAACGCCGTCTACACCATCCGCGGCCTGCGCGACCTGGCCGACATGGCCCGCGCCAAGAACGACACCGCGACCGCGCGGTGGGCCGGCGAACGCGCCGCCCGCATGGAGAAGCGGTTCGACAAGACCTGGTGGAAGGGCGGCGACACCGGCCAGTACGCCGACTCCATCGACGACCCGGACGACCCGGCCAACGACAACGCCAAGCTGTTCCAGCGGCACTGGATCGGCGTGACGCCCATGGACGCCCAGCTCGTCCGCCCCGGCCAGGTCACCCGGCCGCTCGCCGACGACGAACGCGCCCGCACCGCCCTGGCCAAGCGCGAGGAGCCCTGCTACACCGGCGACAACGGCCTGTACCACACCGGCACGGGCCCGACCTCGGCGGACGGCGGCAACAAGGGGCCGTCCTGCGACAGCGCGGTCTCCAGCGTGCAGAGCGAACGCGTCGTCTACTCGCTCGGCAACGGCATCATGGCCACCGCCGAGGGCAACTACGGGCGGCTCGCCCAGCAGCGCCGCTACACCGACGCCAACGCCCGCATCCAGCTCGACCCGGACCTGTGGGAGATGCCGGGCGCCATGCCGGAGATCGCGGCCAGCCCCGACTTCAGCCCGGCCAACATCGACCGCAAGCTCACCGAACGCTCCATGGTGCTGCAGGCGTGGGGCGCGTACGGGACGCTGTGGCCGGTCGTGCGGCAGCAGCTCGGCGTCGACCCCGACATGGGGCGGGCGCGGCTGGAGGTCGTCCCGCAGATCCCGCCGGGCCAGTCCCGCATCTCGGGGCGGTCCATCCGGGTCGGCTCCGGCTCGGTCGACGTCACCGCCGAGTCCCGCGGCCGGACGCTGCGCACCGTGGTGAGCGCGGCGCGGCTCGGCGGCGCCGCCCTGCGGATCGGCCACGTGCTGCCCGCCGGGGCGAAGGTCGCCTCCGTCACCCTCGACGGCCGCCGCGTCGACGCCACCGTGCGCCGCACCGCGCGCGGCGACGAGGTCGTCGTCGACGCCGGAGCGCGGCGCGGCACCGCCACCCTTGTGATCACCCTCCGCTGACCGACAGGAGGTCCCCTTGCCCCAGTCCGCCCAGCCCGCCGTCCATGAGCACATCACCTGCGTGGCGGCCCCCGCGATCTGGCTGTCGCCGCCGAGCGGTCAGGTCGCCGGCGGCGTCGACGGCCTGTACGTCGCCGAGCGCCGCGTGCTGTCGCGTCTCGTGGTGACCGTGAACGGACGCGAGCCCGAGCCGGTCGAGGCGAGGCCGCACGGCGCGAACGGCGCCCGGTTCACCGCGTCCGCCGGGGCGCTGTCCGTCGAGCGGGTCCGTGTCGCCGCCCCCGACGGCGGCACGGAACGGATCACCCTGCGCAACACCGGGGACCTGGCGTCCATCAGCGCCGTGCGCTCCGGCGGCGACCCCGGCCTGCCGGAGAGGCCGCTGGAGGACGGCACCGAGTGGGCCGGGCCGGACGGCCACCGGGTCCGCCTGGACGGCCGCACGAGCGCCGACGTGACGCTGGCGCCGGGGGAGTCGTTCACCACCGCGGTCACCGTCCGCGCCACGCCCCCCGACACGCCCGGGTTCCGCCCGGCGCCGCCGCCCGGCCCGGCGCCGTGGGCGGACGCGCCGCTGACCGTCCGGTCGGGCGACGAGCGGCTCGACCGGCTCGTCGCCCAGGGCGTCGCCGACCTGGGCGCGCTGCTGCTGGCCCACGGCGGCGACATCTACTGCGCCGCCGGAAGCCCCTGGTACCTGACCCTGTTCGGTCGCGACGCGCTGTGGACGGCGCGGCTGGCGCTCCCGCTCGGGTACGAGCTGGCCGCCGGGACGCTGCGCGTGCTGGCCCGCCACCAGGGCGTGCGCCGCGACCCGGTCACCGAGGAGGCGCCCGGCAAGATCCCGCACGAGCTGCGTCCCGCCGACGCCACCACCTGGCTGCCGCCGGTCTACTACGGCTCGGTCGACGCGACGCCCCTGTTCGTGGTCACGCTCGCCGAGGCCCGCCGCTGGGGCATGCCCGACGACGAGGTCGCCGCCCTGCTGCCCGCCGCGGAACGCGCGCTGGAATGGCTCGGCACGTTCGACGGCGGGTTCGTCTCCTACACGGGGTCGGCCGACCGGCTGACCAACCAGGGGTGGAAGGACTCCGGCGACGGCATCCAGCACGCCGACGGGCGGCCGGCCCGGCCGCCGGTCGCGCTGTCGGAGGTGCAGGCCTACTCCTACCAGGCCGCCGTGCTCGGCGCCGACCTGCTGGATGCCTTCGGCCGGCCCGGCGCGGACCGGTGGCGCCGCTGGGCCGCCGACCTGGCCGAACGGTTTCGCGCCCGGTTCTGGGTGGACGACGGTGCGGGCGGCTACCCGGCGATCGCGCTGGACGGCGAGGGCCGCCCCGTCGACGGCGTGGCCTCCAACCTCGGCCACCTGCTCGGCACCGGCCTGCTCACCGCCGCCGAGGAGGCCGAGGTCGCGGCGCGGCTGCCCGAGCTGGACTCCGGCTGGGGGCTGCGGACGCTGACCCCGGCCGCCGCCGGGTTCGACCCGCTGTCCTACCACCTGGGGTCGGTGTGGCCGCACGACACCGCCATCGCGATCCTCGGCCTGGTGCGCTCCGGGCATCCCGAGGTCGCGGCGCGGCTGGCGCGCGGCCTGATCGGCGCCGCCCCCGCGTTCGGCCACCGGCTGCCCGAGCTGTTCGGCGGGCAGGACTCCAGCGCGCCGCCGGTGCCGTACCCGACGGCGTGCAGCCCGCAGGCGTGGGCGGCCGCAGTGTCCCCGGCGCTGGTCACGGCGCTGCTCGGCCTGGACGTCGACGTCCCGGCCGGACGCGTCGCGCTGGCGCCCGTGCCCGGGTTCGGGGAACTGGCGGCCGACAACATCCGCGTGGGCGGGGCCGTGCTGTCGGTCCGGGTGGCCGGTGACGGCCGCGCCTCCGTCACCGGCCTCCCGTCCGGCATGACGACCTGGATCCGCACGGAGACCTGAGGCGGCGCGGCTACCCGGCCGCCCCGCAGTGGTCGAGCGCGAAGGCCGCCAGCGTCTGCGCGGCGACGGCGACCTCGGCCAGGGACACGCATTCGTCCGGGCCGTGCATGCGGGCCACGTCACCGGGCCCGTACTGCACGGCCGGGATGCCGCCGAGCCCGGTGATCAGCCGCAGGTCGCTGCCGTAGGGGGCGCCCCACACCTGCGGGGTGCCGCCCGCCGCGCGGGTGTGCGCGGCGCCCAGGCGCTCCAGCAGCCCGCCGTCGTCGGCGGGCAGGCGCGCGGAGGCGAACCGGCCGCCCCACCACTCGACCCGCACCGGGTGCTGCGACAGCCAGTCGTCGGCGGCGCAGGCGTCCGCGACCGCCTCCTCCAGCGCCTGCCTGGCCGCCCGTTCGGATTCGCCGAGGGCGACGCCCATCCGGCCCTCGGCCACCAGGTCGCCGGGCACGGTGGACGGCCAGTCGCCCGCGCGCACCGTTCCGATCTCGATGGCGTAGGGCAGGTCCCAGCGCCGCATCAGCGGATCGACGTCGGCGTTGCGGCGCCGCTCCAGGTCGCGCAGCGCGGCGAAGACCGGCCAGAACCGCTCCACCGCGCTGACCCCGGTGCCGCGGCGGGCGGCGTGCGCGGCGCGGCCCCGCACGCGCAGCCGGAACGTCAGCGCGCCGGCGTTGGCGGGCACCACGTCCAGCCCGGTCGGCGCGGGGATGACGCACGCGTCGGCGCGCCAGCCGCGGCGCAGCAGGGCGTAGGAGCCGAGGCCGCCGTCCTCCTCGCCGGCCACGCACGCGACGAGCACGTCGCCGCGCGGCCGGGCGCGGCGCAGCGCCCGCACCGCGAACAGCGCGGCGACCAGCCCGCCCTTCATGTCGCAGGCGCCGCGCCCGTACAGCAGGCCGTCGGCGACGCGGCCGCCGAACGGGTCCTCGGTCCAGGCGCCGGGATCGCCGGGCGGGACGACGTCGACATGGGCGTTGAGCATCAGCGAGCGTCCGCCGCCGGTGCCGGGCAGGAGGCCGACCAGCCCGGACGCCCGGGTGCGCGGCACCTCGGCGCCGGGGAAGGCGTCCTCGGCGGTGACCGCGGCGACGTCGATCGGCCAGTGGTCCACCTCCAGGCCCTCGTCGCGCATCCACCCGGCCAGGAACTCCTGGATCTCCACCTCGGCGGCCGATCCGCCGACGCTGGGGATCCGCACGAGCTCGGCCAGCAGCTCGGCCATGGCGCCGGTCTGGCCGCGCAGCGCCTCGACGACGCCGGTCACGGCTGCGCGGTGAGGTAGCCGCCCATGGTGCGGAAGTACTCGGCGGCGGGCAGCTCGGTGCCGTCGTCGGTGCGGACCCGCTCGATGACCAGGCCGTGGCTGCGGCCGCGCCGCGCCTCCGCCCCCGCGACGATGACCACGCCGTCGCCCTCGCGGATGAACACCCGCCCGGGGGTGCCGCCGTAGACGCCCTTGGACACCGACGCCTTCAGCACGCGCACCCGCTCGCCCTTGTAGTAGGTGAACGCGTTGGGGTACGGGTCGGACTGCGCGCGGACGAGCCGTTCGATGTCCTCGGCGGGCCAGGTCCAGTCGATGCGGCTGTCCTCGATGGAGCGCTTGTGGAAGAAGCTGGCCTTCGAGCGGTCCTGCGGGGTGAAGTCGGTGCGCCCGGAGGCGATGAGGTCGAGCGCCTCGGCGACGATGGGGCCGATCAGGTCGACGGTGCGGTGGAACAGGTCGGTGGCGGTGTCGGTGGGGCCGACCGGGACGGCGCGCTGCACCACGATGTCGCCGGCGTCCAGCTCCTCGTTCATCATGTGCGCGGTGACCCCCACCTCCTTCTCGCCGTTGATGAGCGCCCAGATGATGGGGGAGAAGCCCGCGTAGGCGGGCAGCAGCGAGTCGTGGATGTTGAGGGTGCCGTGCCGCGGCAGGGTGAAGATCCGCGGCGGGATCCAGGTGCGCCAGTTGTTGGCGACGATCAGGTCGGGGTCGGCCTCCTTGAGCCGGGTCATGAGCTCCTCGTCGTCGGGCCGGTTGCGCAGCAGCACCGGGACGCCGTGCTCGGCGGCCAGGTCGGCGACGGAGTCGTCCCAGATCTTCTCGTAGGCGTGGTCGCTCTTGGGGTGGGTGACGACGAGGACGACGTCGTGCTCGGATTCCAGCAGCGCCTGGAGCGTGCGGTGCCCCCACGTCTGGTAACCGAACATCACGACCCGCATGTGGCCTCCTTGTGCCGAGGGTTCAGGGAAGGTTAGGCTCGCCTCAATTAGGTGAGGCTAACCTAATCACCCCCCGCAAATCCATCTGTCGGATCTTGGAAAGGTGCCCTTTCATGCCCCCCTCGGACGCGCACGTCCACGATCTCGTCGGCATCGGCTTCGGCCCGTCCAACCTGGCCCTGGCGATCGCGCTGCGCGAGCGGCACGAGCGCACCGGGCAGGCGGTCGACGCGGTGTTCCTGGACAAGCAACCGGCGTTCGGCTGGCATCGCGGCATGCTCATCGAGGGCGCGACCATGCAGGTGTCCTTCCTGAAGGACCTGGTCACCATGCGCAACCCGGCCAGCGGCTTCGGCTTCCTCAGCTACCTGCGCGAGCGCGGCCGGCTGGCCGACTTCATCAACCACAAGACGCTGTTCCCCTCCCGCGCGGAGTTCCACGACTACCTGGAATGGGCCGCGGCGGCCTTCGCCGACCAGGTCGAGTACGGCTCGGAGGTCGTCGCCGTCACCCCCGTCGTCGTCGACGGCGCCGTGGAGTACCTGGATGTGGTGGTGCGGCAGGGCGGCTGCTCCGACGAGCTGACCACACGGCGCGCCCGCAACCTGGTCGTCGCCGCCGGACTGGAGCCGGTGCTGCCCGACGGCGCCGTCACCGGCGAGCGGATCTGGCACAGCGAGGAACTGCTCGACCGCGTGTCCGGCCTGCGCGACCCGCGCCGCCTGGTGGTGGTCGGCGCCGGGCAGAGCGGTGCCGAGGTCACCGACTACCTGCACCGCACGTTCACCGACGCCGAGGTGTGCACGGTGTTCGCCAAGTACGGCTTCACGCCCGCCGACGACAGCTCGTTCGCCAACCGCATCTTCGACCCCGGGGCCGTCGACCACTTCTTCACCGCCCCCGAGGAGGTGAAGCGGACGCTGATGGACTACCACCGCTCCACCAACTACTCCGTCGTCGACCTGGAGCTCATCGACGAGCTGTACCGGCGGCACTACCAGGAGAAGGTGCAGGGCAGGGAGCGGCTGCGCATCATGAACGCCTCCCGCGTGACCGACGTGGAGAGCGACGCGTCGGCGGTGCGCGTCGCGGTCGAGTTCCTGCCGACCGGCGAGCGCACCGTCCTGGAGGCCGACGCGCTGGTCTACGCGACCGGATACCGGCCCTGCGACCCGCTGACACTGCTGGGCGAGGCGGGCGAGTACTGCGTGCGGCGCCCCGAGGGCGGTCTGCGCGTGGAACGCGACTACCGCATCGCCACCACCTCCGCGATGCGCTGCGGCCTGTACCTGCAGGGCGCCACCGAGCACACGCACGGGATCGGCTCGACCCTGCTGTCCAACACCGCCATCCGGGCCGGGGAGATCGCCGACTCGGTGGCGGAGCGGCTCGGCGCCCAGCACCGCGGCTCCTACGCCGTGCACAACTGACCGCCCCCTACCGGGGCGACGTACCCGGGGGCCGCGCCCGGGCGGGGCGCGCGGCCGGCGCCGGCCGGACGGTCAGGACGCCGTGCGGCCGTGGCCGGACGCGGCCCGCGCCCCGTCCCCGTTGCTGCTTGCGTCTCCGTCCCCGGCCCCGTCCCCGGCCCCGTTCCCGGACAGGGGACCGCCCTCCGCGGGGGCGCTGTGGTGGCGGCCCATCGGAATGATCCAGGGAGTCCCGCTGACCGGGTCGGTGGCGACCTGGCAGCGCAGCCCGAACACGTCCTCGACCAGCGCGGCGTCGACCACCTCGGCGGGCGGCCCCTCGGCGACGATCGCGCCCGCCTTCATCACGACCACGTGGTCGGCGTACCGGCACGCCTGGTTCAGATCGTGCAGCACCATCACCACCGTGCGCCCCTCGCGCCGGTTCAGATCGACCACCAGGTCGAGCACGTCCACCTGGTGGGCCAGGTCCAGGTAGGTGGTCGGCTCGTCCAGCAGCAGCACGGGGGTGCCCTGCGCCACCGCCATGGCGATCCAGGCGCGCTGCCGCTGCCCGCCCGACAGCTCGTCCACCGACCGCGCCGCGTGCTCCAGCATCCCGGTCGCGCGCAGCGCCGCGGTGACCGCCTCCTCGTCGGCGGACGACCACTGCCGCCACCAGGTCTGGTGCGGGGCGCGGCCCTGGCCGACCAGGTCCAGCACCGTCAGCCCCTCCGGCGCGACCGGCGACTGCGGCAGGATGCCCAGCCGCCGCGCGACCTGCCGGGTCGGCATGGTGTGGATGGCGCGGCCGTCCAGGTGCACGGCGCCGCCGCGCGGCGTCAGCAGCCGGGCCAGCGCGCGCAGCAGCGTCGACTTCCCGCACGCGTTGGCGCCGATGATGACGGTGATCCGCCCCGGCGGGACGACCAGGTCCAGGCCGTCGACCACCACGCGGTCGTCGTAGGCCAGCCGGAGCCCGCTGGCGCGCAGGTCCGGCTCGGGTCCGGCGGCGCCGGCGGAACCGGGGGTGCGGACGGACGGCGATGTCACGGTTCATCCTCCAGAGCCGATGCGGTTGGCCCGGGCGAGCAGCCAGAGCAGGAACGGCGCGCCGAACACGCCGGTGACGACGCCGACCGGCAGCTCGAAGTCGGCGAACGCGCGCTGGGCGACCAGGTCGCAGCCGAGGACGACCAGCGCCCCGGTGAGCGCGGCGGCGGTCAGCGGCGGCCGGGGCGTGCCCGCCAGCCGCAGCGCGATCTGCGGCGCGGCCAGCGCGATGAACGACACCGGCCCGGCCGCGGCGGCGGCGAACGCGACCAGGCCGCCGGCCGTGCACAGCAGCGCCAGCCGCGCCCGCTGCACCGGCACGCCCAGCCCGCCCGCCACCTGGTCGCCGAGCTGCAGGGCGCGCAGCCACCGGCCGAGCAGCAGCGCGGCCGGCACCAGCACGGTCAGCGCGACGGCGAGCGGGCGCACGCTGTCCCAGCCGCGGCCGTTGAGGTCGCCGACGAGCCAGCCCACCGCCTGCTGCGCCTCGAACTCCCTGGCCCTGACGATCAGGTACTGGGTGGCGCTGGCGCACATCCAGTTCACCCCGATGCCGACGAGCACGATGCGGTAGCCGGTCGTGCCGCGGTTCCAGGCGAGCACGTAGACGAGCAGGGCGGTCAGCAGCGCCCCGGCCAGCCCGAGCGTCTGGGTGCCGAGGCCGGAGCCGAGGCCGAGCACGACGCCGGCGACCACGGCGGTGCCCGCGCCCTGGGTGATGCCGATGACGTCGGGGCCGGCCAGCGGGTTGCGGGTGAGCGTCTGCAGGATCGCCCCGGACATGCCGAACGCGGCGCCCGCCAGCAGGCCGATCAGCGCCCGCGGCAGCCGCAGCTCGCGGACGACCAGGACGGTGCCGCCGTCGCCCGCCCCGAACAGCGCCGGCACCACCTCGTGCAGGCCGAGCGGATAGTCGCCCGAGCCGAGGCCCAGGCACAGCACGAGGAACGCGGCGGCGGCCAGCGCCGCGCACGTCGCCAGCAGGCGCAGCCGCAGGATGCACGACACCGGCGGCCAGGCCAGCCGCACGGTGGTGCGCCCCGCCAGCCGGTTCACTTCGATCAGGCTCATGGGCGCCCTCACAGTTCGGCGAGGCGGCGACGGCGGACCAGCGCGATGAAGAACGGCGCGCCGAGGAACGCGGCGAGCACGCCGACGTCGACCTCCTGCGGGCGGGCCACGACCCGCCCGGCGATGTCGGCGGCCAGCAGCAGGCAGGGCGCGACCAGCGCGGTCAGCGGCAGCAGCCAGCGGTGGTCCGGCCCGCTGACGGCGCGCACCGCGTGCGGGACGACCAGCCCGACGAACACGATCGGGCCCGCGACCGCGACGGCGGCGCCGGTCAGCAGCGTCACCGCGGCCGCGCCCTGCACGCGGACCAGCCGCAGCCGCCGGCCTAGCGAGGCGGCCACGTCGTCGCCGAGCGCGAGGTTGTTCAACGCGGGCGCCAGGCTCAGCGCCAGCACCGCGCCGACCGCCAAGAACGGCAGCACCTGGGTGATCAGCGCGGTGTTCTGCCCGGCCAGCGACCCGGCGGACCAGAACCGGTAGCGGTTGAGCACCTGCGGGTCGACCAGCGACACGCCGCGGGTGATCGACTCCAGCAGGAACGTGACGGCGATGCCGGCCAGCGCCAGCTTCACCGGCGTCCGCCCGCCGCGGCCGAGCCCGCCCAGCAGGTACACCACGGCGCCGGCGGCGACCGCCCCGGCGAACGCGAACCACACGTACCCGTACAGCGACGTCATGCCGGCCACCCCGACCGCGAGCATCAGGGCGAACGCGGCGCCCCCGCTGACGCCGAGCAGCCCCGGGTCGGCCAGCGGGTTGCGGGTCAGGGCCTGCATGACCGCCCCGCCGAGACCCAGCGCGGCACCGGCCAGCACCCCGAGCAGGGTGCGCGGCATCCGCACGTCCCACACGATGGTGCCGACCTCGGTGTCGTGCGGCCCGGTGAGCGCCCGCACCACCTCGTCGAGAGGGATCTGCCGGCTGCCCACCGCGATCGACAGCAGGCACAGCAGGCCGAGCAGGCCGAGCGCCGCCACCACCAGCGCGGACCGTCCGGCCCGGTCAACAACCCTCACGCGATCACAACCTGTCCGGGGGTATGGCCACGTCGGTACCCGAGCACGTCGGTGCTTAGGTGAGCCATACCTTACAGGCTCCGAAAGGGCTTGTGATTAGGTAAGGCTTACCTTAGTATCGCGCCGACGCCGAGCTTCATCCCCGCGGTTCCCTCACGCCCGGCAGTCGCGCTCAACCGAATTCGAAAGGGAGTCGATGTCCCCCACATCGCTGTCCTCCACCCCGCCCCGGACCGCGGGCCCGTCGTCCGCCAGGAGACTCGCGCTGGCGCTGGCGGCCGTACTGCTGGCGACGCTCGGGCTGGCCGCCTGCGGCGACGACTCCGACGGCGGCGGCGCGTCCGCCTCCGGTCAGGGCGCCCCTGTCCGGATCCAGCACAAGTACGGCACCACCGAGGTGCCCGCCTCGCCGAAGCGCGTGGTGACCGTCGGCTGGACCGACCAGGACGCGGTGCTGGCGCTGGGCGTCAAGCCCGTCGGCGTCGTCGAGTTCACCGGACTCGGCCTCAGCGTCGACAAGTACCCGTGGAGCGCCGACCGGTGGGGCGGCACCGCGCCGACCGTCGTCGGGCAGCGCGAGGAACTGAAGATGGAGAAGATCGCGGCGCTGCGCCCCGACCTGATCCTCGCCCTCTACACCGGCATCAAGAAGGAGCAGTACGACCAGCTCTCCAAGATCGCACCGACCGTCGCGCAGTCGGCCCAGTACGACGACTACGCCATGCCGTGGAAGGAGTCGACCCTGGTCACCGGGCGCGCCCTCGGCAAGGAGGCGGAGGCCAGGAAGCTGATCGCCGCCGTCGACCAGCGGTTCGCCCAGGCCCGGCAGCAGAACCCGCAGCTGGTCGGCAAGACGTTCGCCGTCGCCGACCCGTTCAAGCCCGGCCAGTACGCGGTGTTCGGGCCCGGCGACGCCAAGGTCGAGTTCATGAAGGGCCTCGGCATGGTCGTGCCCGACGCCATCGCCAAGGCGGCCGGCAAGGAGCAGGCGGCCGTGATCGGGTCCGAGCGGGCCGACCTGCTCGACACCGACCGGCTGGTCTTCCTCACCTCGGTGCCCGACGCCCGCGAGACCGTCGAGGCCGACAAGGTCTACACCGGGCTGAAGGTCGCCAAGGAGAACCGCGCGGTGTTCGTCCCCTACAACCCGACCGGCGCCGCGGTCTCCTTCAACACCGTGCTGAGCATTCCGTACGCGATCGACCAGATGGTGCCGTTGCTGAACGACACCCGCTGACATGCAAAGCACGGATCGACCGGGTCGGTGCGCGGCGCCGGCCCGGTCGCAGCGGTGAGCAGGGGAGAGGGCCGTGTCGGAGGTGTGCTGGTGAATCGGGAAAACGACGCCTCGGTGCCGTCGGCGACGCTGCCGGAGATGTTCTCCGAACGCGTCCGGCAGGCCCCGGACGCGGTGGCGCTGGTCTTCGAGGACGAGGAACTCACCTACGCCGAGGTGGACGCCCGGGCGAACCGGCTGGCGCACGCGCTGGTCGAACGCGGCGTCGGGCCGGAGCGGGTCGTGGCGCTGGCGCTGCCCCGCTCCCCGGAGATGATCATCGCCGAGCTGGCGGTGCTCAAGGCGGGCGGCGCCTACCTGCCGCTCGACCCCGACTACCCCGCCGAACGGCTGGCGTTCATGCTGGCCGACGCCGGGCCCGTCTGCCTGGTCACCACCCGCGCGCTGGCGCGGGCCGTCCCGGACGCCGCGGGCACGTCGCGGCTGCTGCTGGACGACCCGGCCACCGCCGCCGACCTCGCCGCCCGCCCCGGCACCGACCCCGATGTCGCGCTCGACGTGCGCAACGCCGCCTACGTCATCTACACCTCCGGGTCCACGGGCCGCCCCAAGGGCGTCGTGGTGACGCACACGGGGGTCGGCAAGCTCGTCGCCACCCAGACCCAACGGCTCGGCGTCGGCCCGCACAGCCGGGTCCTGCAGTTCGCCTCGCCCAGCTTCGACGTCGCGTTCTGGGACCTGTGCCTGGGGCTGCTGTCAGGTGGACGGCTGGTGATCGTCCCCGCCGAGCGGCGGGTGCCCGGCCCGGAGCTGTCGCAGTACGCCCACGCGCACGGCGTCGACTTCATGATCCTCCCGCCGGCGCTGCTGGCCGCGATGCCGCAGGACTGCACCCTCCCGCTCGACTCCACGCTGCTGGCCGGCACCGAACGGGTGCCGGCGGAACTGGTGGCGCGCTGGTCGCCGGGGCGGCGGATGTTCAACGCCTACGGCCCGACCGAGGCCACCGTCAACTCCACGCTCGGCGAATGCCCCGACGACCCCCCGCCCGGCTCGACGGTGCCGATCGGAGTCGCCGACCCCGGCACGCGCGCCCACGTGCTGGACGCCGCGCTGCGCCCCGTCCCCCCGGGCGTCACGGGGGAGCTGTACCTGGGCGGCCCCGGCCTGGCCCGCGGCTACCTCGGCCGCCCCGGCCTGACCGCCGAACGGTTCGTCGCCGACCCGTTCGGCGCGCCTGGCGAACGCCTCTACCGCACCGGCGACCTGGTGCGGCGGCGCCCCGAGGACGGCCTGCTGGAGTTCGTGGGCCGCGCCGACGACCAGGTGAAGATCCGCGGCTTCCGCGTCGAGCCCGGCGAGATCGAGGCCGTGCTCGGCGGGCACCCCTCGGTGGCGCAGACCGCGGTCGCCGTGCGCGAGGACCGGCCGGGCGACCGGCGCCTGGTCGCCTACGTCGTCCCCGCCGCCGGGCCGCGGGCGCGCCGCGACGAACGCCGCGAACGCGACCGGCTCGACGAGGTCAAGCGGGTGCACGAGCTGCTCTACACCGCCGTCGGCTCCGGCGACGGCGGCCTCGCCGACGGCTTCGCCGGGTGGAACAGCACCTACGACGGCGAGCCGATCCCGCTGGAGGAGATGCGCGAGTGGCGGGACGCGACCGTCGAACGCGTCCTGGCCCTGCGGCCGCGCCGGGTCCTGGAGATCGGCGTCGGCAGCGGCCTGATCCTGTCGGCCGTCGCACCGCACTGCGAGTCGTACTGGGGCACCGACCTGTCGGAGGAGGCCGTGGCGGTCCTGCGCCGCCGGGCCGCCGCCGACCCCGCCCTGGCCGGGCGGGTCGAGCTGCGCGCCCAGCCCGCCCACGACACCGGCGGCCTGCCCCGCGGGCACTTCGACACGATCGTCGTCAACTCGGTGGTGCAGTACTTCCCCAGCGCCGACTACCTCGTCCGGGTGCTGCGGTCGGCGGTGGAGCTGCTGGCCCCCGGCGGCAGCGTGTTCGTCGGCGACGTGCGCGACCTGCGGACGCTGCGGTGCCTGCGCGCCGCCGTGGAGGTGGCCCGGCGCGGCGGGCACGTCGAGCCGTCCGCCGTGCCGCGCCTGCGCGCGGCCGTCGAGCAGGCGGTGCACTGGGAGGGCGAGCTGCTGCTCGACCCCGACTTCTTCGCCGCGCTGGCGCGCACGGTCGACGGCGTGCACCGCGTCGACGTGCGCATCAAGCGCGCCCGGCACCACAACGAGCTGAGCCGCTACCGCTACGACGTCGTCCTCGGCACCCGCCCCCGGCACGGGCAGCAGCCGCCCGCCCTGACCCTGCGCTGGGGCGCGGACGTCCCCGACCTGGCCGCCCTGCGCGACCGGCTGGCCGCCCGGCCGCCGCTGCTGCGGCTGTGCGGCGTCCCCAACGCCCGCCTGACCGACGACCTGAACGCGCTGCGGACGCTGTGGCCCGGCGATCCGGCCCCCGAAGGCGTCGACCCGGAGACGCTGTGGGCCCTCGGCGAGGAGTTCGGCTACACGGTGGACGCCACCTGGGCGAGCGGCCGCACCGACGGCGCCGTCGACGCGGTGTTCGCCGACACCGGAGTGGACCCCGGCGAGATCTACCGGCCCGCCGGCGACCTCGCCGCGCCCGCGGAGTACGCCAACACGCCCTCGGGCTTCCGCGACGTGGGCGCGCTCATGCACACGCTGCGCTCCTATCTGAGCGAGAAGCTGCCCGCCCACATGGTGCCCGCGGCGTTCGTCCCGCTCGCCGAGCTGCCGGTCCTGCCCAGCGGCAAGCTCGACCGGGCGGCCCTGCCCGCCCCCGACTACACCGCCCTCGCCTCCGCCCGCCGCACCGCCGCCGCCCGCCCGGCCGCCGACGCGCGGGAGGAACTGCTGCGCGGTGTCTACGCCGAGGTCCTCGGTGTCGACGACGTCGGTGTCGACGACGACTTCATCGAGCTGGGCGGTGACAGCATCCTGGCCGTCCAGGTGCTGATCCGCGCCCGCGCGGCGGGGCTGGCGCTGTCGGCCGGGGACGTCTTCCGGCACCGCACCGTCGCCGCGCTCGCCGCGGCCGCCTCCGCCGCCGCCCCGGCGGGCGAACCGGCCGCCGGGCCCGACACCGCCGCCGAACCGCTGGTCGTGCTCGACACCGAGGACGCCGACCGGCTCACCCGCCTGGCCGGGGAGATCGACGAGGTGCTGCCCCTCACCCCGCTGCAGGAGGGGTTCTTCTTCCACGCGCTCGTCGACGGCTCGTCCGGCAACGTCTACGTGGTCCAGCACCTCATCGAGCTGCGCGGCGCCCTGGACGCGGCGGCGCTGCGCCGGGCGGCGCAGGCCGTGCTCGACCGCCACACCCCGCTGCGCGCCGGGTTCGCCCGGCTCGGCGACGGCCGGATGGTGCAGTTCGTCCCCCGCGAGCCCGCCGCCCTGCCGTGGCGCGAGATCGACCTGAGCGGCCTGGACGCCGGCGAGCGCGCCGCGCGGGCCGCCGCCGTGGCGGCCGAGGAGCGGACCCGCGGCTTCGACCTGGAACGCCCGCCGCTGCTGCGCTGCACGCTCCTGCGGCACGGCCCCGAGCACCACACGCTGGTGCTGATGTTCCACCACATCGTCGCGGACGGCTGGTCGGTGCAGATCATGCTCCGCGACCTGCTCCACTTCTACGGCGCGGCGGACGCGCCGCCGGCGGTCACCCCGTACCGCGACTACCTCGCCTGGCTGGCCCGCCGCGACCGGGAGGCGGCGCTGGCGGCCTGGCGCCTGGCGCTCGACGACCTGGACGGGCCGACCCGCCTGGCCGCCGCCCTGCCCGCCCCGCCGGACGCGGCCGGCGCGGACCCCGACCCGAGCCGGCGCCGGGCCGACGTCCGCGTCGAGCTGCCCGAGCAGGCCACCGCCGACCTGGCCGCGTGCGCCCGGCGGCACGGGCTCACCCTCGGCACCCTCGTGCAGGGCGCGTGGGGGCTGCTGCTCGGCCGGATGACCGGCCGCACCGACGTGGTGTTCGGCACGGCGGTGTCCGGGCGCGGCGCGGACGTGGCGGGCATCGAGTCGATGGTCGGCATGTTCGTCAACACGCTGCCGGTGCGGATGCGGTGGCGGCCCGGGGAGCCCGCCGCCGCGGCGCTGGCCCGCTTCCAGGACGAGCAGTCGGCCCTGCTCGACCACCAGCACCTCGGGCTGGCCCGCATCCAGCGGCTCGCCGGCACCGGGGAGCTGTTCGACACCCTGGTCGTCCTGGAGAACTACCCCGAGGAGCCCGACCTGCGCGACCCCTCGGGCACCGTCGCCGTCACCGGCGTCGAGTTCGCCAACGTCGAGCAGTACCCGCTCGCGCTCGTCGTGGTGCCCGGCCGCAGGCTCGCGCTGCGCGTCGACCACGACACCGCCGTGCTCGACGGCGCCGCCGCCGACCGCCTCGCCGACCGGCTGACGGCGCTGCTGCGGGCCGTGGCCGCCGACCCCGCCCGGCCCGTCGCCCGGATCGAACCGCCCGCGGCCGGCGAGC
>NZ_BAABDO010000042.1:0-47279 GCF_039539665.1 Actinomadura keratinilytica | reverse complement strand
GTGGGGAGGGGAGGTGCTGGGCGGCGGATGCGGCTCGGGACGTCAACCGTAGGGCCTTGCGAGCGGGGCCTCGATTGCCGGTCTCGCGTGCGATGAATGTCAGTTGCTGGGCGCGATCGGTGTATGACTCGACTTGGACGGCCGGGTCGCCGCAGTGCTCGGCCATTTCCGCGGCCTGGGCGTAGATGTGCTGGGCTAGCGGCTGGTCGTTGCGGTCGAAGGCCATGAAGCCGGTGATCTCGCCAAGCTGGGCTCCTGCCGCCAGGAGTTGGCGGCCGACGGTCTCGGTGTAGTCGGCCTCGTCCAGCAGATGGCGAGCCCAGGCGAAGTGACGCCGGGCCTGCTCCAGGGCCGCGACGCTGCCCGAGGTGTCGAAGGCGGTTTCCACCTTCAGGCGGCAGGCTTGGAGGTAGCGGACGTGCCCCATGTCGGCGCTTTCGGGAATGCTGAACGTGGGGAGCATCGCTCCGGCCGCCAGTCCGGCCGTCATCTCGTGGAATTCTCGGCGGCTCATGTCCATACCGGCTCCCTGGGGCTCGACGTAGTCGTCCTCTCCCAGGATGCCATTTCGGTCGCCGAGAAGGAGGGGAGCGAGGGCTTTGCGTGGCATGCCCAGAAGATCGGCGATGCGCAGGATCTCTCGGATGTCGTAAAAGGTGTCTCGCTTGCGTCTTTCGATCTTGGAGACCACCGACTGGGACCAGCCGATGAGCTGGCCGAATTCCATCTGGCTCAGGCCGGTGGCCCCGCGGATGATCGCGAGTACGGCGGGCATGTCGGTGCGGGCGAGGGCCTTGCGGAGGGGAACCGAATCCCAGGTCCAGAGGGGGTTCGCGCCGCTGTCGCGCACCTGGGGGAGGCAGGGCGCGCACAGCGGGTCGGGGTTGTAGCGGCTCAATCGGGTGATTCGGCATGCCGGGCAGATTCGATCATTCGTCTGCTCGTTCATCGCACCCCTTCCCGATCAATTCGGTTGTGGTCGGTCGAGTCTTCGGCGTCACTCTAAGCAATTCATCAACATCATCATCTCCGGTGCTCATTTGGCGGGTAGGCCAATGTGGCCTATAGGTCCGTGATCCTCATGGGCTGAACAGGTGTTGGCGGACGGTGATCGTCCCGTCACGCTCGTGAGCGGCCCGCGAAGGCGGGTGCCCAGACATGAGGCGGGCCCGGACGCGGCGAATGCGGCGCCGACCGGGCCCTTGATCCGGACAGAAGGGGTCCGAACCCATGCATGAGCTTAGGGGCGAAACCGATCCGCTGGGGCTGTTGGCCATGCGGCTTTCCGCCGGGGGGCTGGTGGCCGAGTTGACCGCACGTGGACTGCGGGTGACGAGTCCGCAGGTGGAGGGCTGTGGCGCGGAGGCGGCCGGGGTCGTCGTCACGTGCAGGCCGCGTCCCGAGGACGGCAACGCGCCGTGGTTCTACACGAACTGGCAGGGACCGATCGCGCCCATCGACAACGTCACCGACGCGGTCGTGGCGATCCGGGGGTACTTGGCCCGGCCGGGGGGAGACGTGATGACGGCGCCGTTCAGCGTTCAGGTCGAGCGCGCGCTTGCGGAGTTGCGGCGCCGCTTCCCGGGCGTGTGCCTGTGGTGGGGGCTGTACACGAAGCACTTCTGGGCCCTGGTGGAGCAGGACGGACGGGACCGGCTGTTGGAGGCCGAGTCGCCACAGGAGCTTGCGTGGTGGCTGGAGAGGATGCATTCCGGTGCCTCCGCGGTGTCAGACGGTGCCTCTCATCCCAGGGGACGAGCGAGGGATGACGCGCCTCGGGAAGGGATGCGGGGTTCTGCGGGGAGCACGCCCCCGGCTCACGGCGGGACGGGCGCGGCAGTGCAGGCGCGTCCGGCTCCTGCGGTCCAGCCCCCTTCGGCCCTTGGGACGCAGGGGCGTTCGGCGTCTGAGACGCGGGAGGGGCCGGCTCCGGAGCGGACTGAAGCGCAGGCGCGCCCGGGGGCTGGGATGGACTTTCCGGTAGTGCAGACACCCTTGGCTTCTGGGGTGCGGAAGCGTCCGGCCTCTGGGATGCGGGAGTCTTCGGCTTCCGAAGCGCAGGCGCGTTCCTTTCCGGGCGTGCAAGCGCGTTCGGTGTCCGTGATGGGGGTGCCTTCGGAGCCTGGAGAGCGGGGGCGTCCGGCTTCTGCGATGCAGACACGCCCAGCTCCTGAGGTGGGGGCGTCTCCGGGGCTTGAGATGCAGGGGCGTCCCGCCTCTGAGATGCGGACGGGGCCGGCTCCGGCCGTGTGGGAGTCTTCGGTTTCCGGAGCGCGGCGGCGTCCGGGGGCTGGGGTGCAGGAGCGTCCCGTTTCCGCGACGCGGATGGGGGCGGTCACAGCCTCGGGCATGCAAGCGCGTCCGGCTTCCGGACGGCGGGTGCGTTCGGCTTCGGAGATGCAGGTGCCCTCTGCTCCTGGAGCGCTGGGGCGTCCGGCTCCCGGATCGCGCTCGCACCCGGCTTCCGACGTGGGGGTGCTTCCGGCCTCCGAGGGGCGGACGGGTCCTGGAGGGCGGAGGCGTTCGGCTTGGGTGGGGTGGCTCTCACAGTCCGGCGGTGGGCGGCACGTTGCGCCGCGAAGGGTGGGGTTCTGGCGGCGGGTGTTCGGCGCGGCTCTGGTGCCCGGGCGATGAGGGCGGACCGGTGGCCCGTGCTGTTCTCGTGGGACGTCCAGGGGCAGCGGCTCAGCGTGGGAGGGGTGACCGACGACCGGAGCGCCGCGGTGCGCAATGTGCACGCCGTCCTCCAGGGCGCGTCGGGAGCGGCGAGAGGGGCGGTGTGGCGGGTGGCGCTCAGCTTGTCCGGGGAGCCCGCGTACGACCGTCTCGGGACGGTGGGATGGGCATGGCGCGACGACGTGACCGGAGCGGTGTTCTGGATTGAGCCGTAGTCGCGAAGTATCAGCGTCCCGCCTGAACACGGGTTCCCCTACGGCGAGCCGTCGCTCGTGGGGGTCCGGCCGGATAGCGGCCGACGCTGGTGCTCCCGTGACCAGCGTCGGCGCGCTATCGGCGGGGCTCGTCAGCGAGCGCTCGGCGGGGTGTTCTGGGCGGTGAGGTTGCTGAGGCGGCCGTGGGGGTCGAAGGCGGCCTCGATCGTGAAGTCGGGGCCGGTGATGGTGAGTCCGCTGCGGTCGGGGGTGAAAGCGGCGCCGAGTCCGCGCAGGCGGGCGTAGCTGTGGATCGCGCGCCGGTGGTCGGTGAGGGGCGCCTCGGTGACGGCCTGCTGCAGGATGCGCATGACGCGGGGGAACTCCGGGCGCGGCAGTTGGAATTCCGGGTGCTCGAGGAGGAACGCGGCGCGGGTGCCGCGGCCGACGTCGGCGTGGTAGTAGGTCCAGACGCCCGACACGACCTTGGCCGCGTCCAGGAGCATCGCGGCGACGCGGGCCGGTTCGAGGCGGAAGTCGGCGGAGCGGCCGGGCAGCGCGCTGAACGGGACCTCCGCGGACGCCAGCTCGGGGATGCCGTACTGCCGCCCGAAGTCGCGCACCTTCGCGGACGCGGCGGTCAGGGACTCGGGGTAGCCGGTCGGGTTCGCCCACGCCCACAGCCACGACTGCGGGCCGGGGGCGGCGCTGCCGAGCAGGTGGACGCGCGTGCAGGTCAGGTTGCGGCTGCCGGTGAACTCGAACCGCTGTTCCCGCAGGTCGACGCTCCAGTTGTGCTCGCCGACGACCTCCGCGAAGTGCAGCTGGTGCTCCAGGGAGAGTAGCGCTGCGTCATCGAGCACATTGGCAAGAGTGATCGTTTCGGACATGCGAGGCAGGCTACTGGAGGGGTACGACGGGCGGTGACCCGGGCGCAAGGGGCGACGGGGAAAGCGGGCCAGGGCGATGTCGGAGGCGCGTAATACGCTTCCCGCATGACACGGCTTGTCTGATCGGGTCAAGGGTGGCGGGGAGGAGTCGTGACGGTCCGGATCGTGCATCGGCCCGCGCGGACCGTGCAGCCGCTGGCGGCGCAGGAGACGCGGGAGGTGGAGGCGCCGCCGACCTTGCCCGAGGCAGGCGGAGTGGGCGGTCAGGTGTTCGCGATCCTGCCGATCGTCGGGATGATGGGGTCGCTGACGGTGATGACCGTCCTGCGCAATCCGGCGTTCATCGCGCTCGGGGCGGTGATGCTCGTCGCGGCGGTGCTGGTGGGGGCGGCGCTGCTGCTCTCCCGGCGGGGGCAGGTCACCCGGCAGCGGCGCAACCAGCGGGAACGGTACCTGGAGTACCTGGAGGAGCTGCGCGAGGAACTCGGCCGGGCCGAGCGGGAGGCGCGGACGCGGGCGCGGCTGCTGGATCCGCCGCCGGAGGCGCTGTACGACGTCGTGCGGGACCCGGCGCGGCTGTGGGAGCGGCGGCGGCGCGACCCGGACTTCCTGCGGGTGCGCATCGGCACCGGGACGATGCCGGGGGCGGAGCTGAAGCTGCGCGAGCGCGGCACGGCGCTGGCGCCGAGCGATCCGTTCATGCTGGCGGAGGCCCGGGGGGCGGTCCGCCGGTTCGGCACGGCCCCCGACATGCCGCTGACGGTGCCCCTGGACATGGCGGGCAACGTCAGCGTCATCGGCTCCCGGGACGACGTGCTGGCGGTGATGCGGGCGCTGCTGGCGCAGCTCGCCGCGTTCCACGCGCCGGAGGACGCGGCGTTCGCAGTCGCCGCCGACGCGGACCGGATCGGCGACTGGGACTGGGTGAAGTGGCTGCCGCACGTCCTCGATCCGAGGCGCAGGGACGGCGGGGCGCCGCTGCGGCTGGTCGCGCCGACTCCCCGTGCGCTGAGCGCGCTGCTGGCGGACGAGCTGAAGGAACGGACGGACTTCGCCGCCGAGGTGCGGCGCGGCCTGGGGCAGCGGGAGGCGTACCGGCTGCTGCGGCGGCTGGTGGGGGTACACGACCTGTACGGGGGCGTGGCCGCCGACCTGGTGCGGCCGGACGAGACGATCGGCCCGGCGGGCCTGGCGGCGACGGTGATCCACCTGGTGGCGGACCGCACGCAGGAGCCCGGGGACGTGGGCGTGCGCATCACCGTGGACGGCGAGCAGGTGCGGGTGGAGGACCTGCGCGGCGAGGCTCCGGCCGTTCTGGAGGGGACGCTCGACCGGGTGCCCGCGCCGACCGTGCTGGGGTTGGCGCGGATGCTGGCGCCGCTGCGGCTGTCGCGGGAGTCGGTGGGAGGAGGAGTCGGCGTCGCAGGGCGGGACGCTGGACGTCACCAGGCTGCTGGGCGTGGACGAGCCCGAACGGCTGGATCTGGCGAAACTGTGGGCGCCGCGCAGCGAGCGGGCGTTCCTGCGGGTGCCGATCGGGGTGGACGACGCGGGGCGGCCGGTCATCCTCGATTTGAAGGAGGCGGCGCAGCTCGGCATGGGGCCGCACGGGCTGTGCGTGGGCGCCACCGGGTCGGGCAAGAGCGAGCTGCTGCGGACGCTGGTGCTGTCGCTGGCGCTGTCGCACCCGCCCGACCAGGTGTCCATGGTGCTGGTGGACCACAAGGGCGGCGCCACGTTCGCGCCGTTCGAGAAGCTGCCGCACGTGGCGGGCGTCATCACCAACCTGGAGGACGACGCCGGGCTGATCGAGCGCGCCTACGCGAGCCTGTCGGGGGAGGTGCAGCGCAGGCAGCAGGTGCTGCGGGACGCCGGCAACATCGCCAACATCGGCGACTACAACTACCAGCGCGCCCACCACCGGCCCGACCTGCCGCCGCTGCCCCACCTGCTGGTGATCATCGACGAGTTCGGGGAGCTGCTGACGGCGCGGCCCGACTTCATCGAGCTGTTCCTGTCGATCGGGCGGATCGGGCGCAGCATCGGCGTGCACCTGCTGCTGTCGAGCCAGCGCATCGAGGGCGGCAAGCTGCGCGGCCTGGACACGTACCTGTCGTACCGGATCGGGCTGCGCACGTTCTCGGAGGAGGAGTCCCGCACCGTCCTGGACACGCCGGACGCCTTCCATCTGCCCGCGCTGCCGGGGTTCGGGTACCTCAAGGTCGACACCAGCCTCTACCAGCGGTTCAAGGGCGGGTACGTGTCGGGGCCGTACCAGGGGCCGGTGGTGGAGGAGCCCGAGGACGCGGGGCCCGCGCCGGTGCGCCCGTACACCGTGTACAACGCGGCCGCCGACGCGCCGGACCGTCCGCCGGCGAGGAGGGGCGGCTGCCGGAGCGGACGGCCGGGCCCACGCTGCTGGACGTGCTGGTCGGCCAGTTGACGGGCGAGCGCGTCCAGACCATCTGGCTGCCGCCGCTGCCCGCGGCGGTCACGCTGGACGCCGTCACCGGCCCGGTGGGGGTCACCGGTGACGGCATGCGGGCGTCCGCGCGGGTCGCGCCGCTGCGGGTGCCGGTCGGGCTGCTGGACGATCCGCGCCGGCAGTGGCAGGGCCGCTGGGACCTCGACCTGACGGCCGCGGGCGGCCACATCGCGATCATCGGCGGGCCGCAGACGGGCAAGACGACGCTGCTGCGCACGCTGGTGCTGTCGCTGGCGCTGACCCACTCCCCCGCCCAGGTGGCGGTGTACGGGGTCGATCTGGTGGGCGGCGGTCTGCAGGCGCTGGCGGGGCTGCCGAACGTCGGCGGCGTCGCCGGGCGCGCCGACCGGGAGCGGGTGCGCCGCACGGTCGAGGAGGTGCTGGGCATGCTCGACCACCGCCAGGAGGTCTTCCGGCTGCACGGCATCGACTCGGTCGCCGGGCTGCGGCGGCTGCACGCCGCCGGGCGGGTGCCCGAGCTCGCGTGCGCCGACGTCGTCCTGGTCATCGACGGGTTCGGGGCGCTGCGCGACGACTTCGAGGAGATCGACGAGCCGGTGTCGGACCTGCTGCAGCGCGGCAGCGGCTACGGCATCCACGTCGTGGCCGGGATGCTGCGCTGGAACGACGTGCGCATCGCCATGCAGTCGAACTTCGGGCAGCGGGTCGAGCTGCGGCTGAACGACCCGACCGACTCGGCCGTCGACCGCAAGCTCGCCGAGACCATCGCCGCGGACCTGCCGGGGCGGGCCCTCACCGACGGCAGGCTGTTCGGGCATGTCGCGCTGCCGCGGTTCGACGGCGTGCCCGACACCGACGACCTCGGCGGCGTGGTGGAGGCGGTGGCGCGGGCGGTCCGCGCGTCCTGGACCGGCCCGGCCGCGCCGCCGGTGCGGGTGCTGCCGCACCGGCTGCCCGCCGCGGCACTGCCCGGCCCGGCCCGGATGCCGGACGCGGTGCCGCTCGGCGTGGACGAGCGGGCGCTCGAACCGGTCGGGCTCGACCTGTTCGACCAGGACCAGAACCTGATCGTGCTGGGGGACGGCGGGTGCGGCAAGACGAACCTGCTGCGGCTCGTCGCCGAGGGGCTGGTCGGCCGGTACTCGCCGGAGGAGGTCGTGTTCGCGGTGATGGATCCGCGGCGCCGCCTGCGCGAGGTGGTGCCGGAGCCGTATCTGGGCGGCTACGCGGGCAGCGCGCGGCCGGCCGCGGGGCTGTCCGTGGGCGTCGCCAAGGAGTTGGAGGCCCGGATGCCCGACTCCGACTCGGCCGAGGGCCGTTGGAGCGGCGGGCCGCGGGTGGTCGTGCTCGTCGACGACTACGACCTGCTCACGACGGCCGGGCAGCAGCCGCTCGAACCGTTCGTGCCGTTCGTGCCGAGCGGACGCGACATCGGGCTGCACTTCGTGGTGGCGCGGCGGGTGGCCGGGGCGGCGCGGGGGTTGTACGAGCCGTTGCTGCTGGCCGTCCGGGAGACGGGCGCGGCGGTGCTGCTGATGTCGGGCGACCGGTCCGAGGGGCAGCTGTTCCCGCCGCTGTATCCGGCTCCGCAGCCGCCCGGCAGGGGGTTCTGGATCCAGCGGGGCGGCACGCCGCGGCTGATCCAGACCGCCGTGGCGGAGGCACAGCCCGACGCGCCGCAGCCGGACGCGCCGAAGCCGGCGGGCGGCGTTCCGGTGCCCGGGCCGGAGGGCGGGCGGTGATGCCCTAGCGGCTTGTTGCATATCATTCGCAGGTGCACTCATATCGCATAAGGACGGCGCGGGCGGACGATCTCGACGGGGCGCGGTCGGTGATGCTCGACACCGTGTACCGCGACTTCGGCACGGGCTACGTGCCGCGCTGGCACCGCGACATCATCGACCCGGAGGGCGCCTACCTGGCGTCCCCCCGGCACACACTGCTGGTGGCGGTGGACGAGCGCGACGGCGTGGTCGCCACGGCCGCGTTGGACTCGCGCGGGCCCGAGGCCCCGCCGAATCCGTGGCGCGTGGCCGCGCGGTTCCCGTCCGGGAAGACGGCGCAGTTGCGGCGGGTGTACGTGCGCCCGGAGCACCGGCGGCGCGGGCTGGCCCGGCGGCTGGTCGGGGGGCTGCTGGAGTTCGCGGCGGCCGACGGCGGTTACGCCGCGGTCTACCTGCACACCGACCCGTCCGTGCCGGGCGCGGAGAGCTTCTGGCGGTCGCTGGGCACCGTCGTGTGCGACGAGCGGGCCGAGGAGCCGGACGGCGGGCAGGGCATCGTCCACTTCGAGATCCCCATGCCCGGCCGGTAGACCCGTGGGAGGAACCATGTTCTCGCTGTGTCGCCGACTGGTGCCCGGTGTGCTGCTCGTCCCGCTGCTGTCCGGCTGCTTCGCCCAGTCCGGCGGGGGCTCGGCGGATTCCGGGGGCGGCGCGCGGCTGCGCGTCACGCTCGCGTTCCCGCCCACGCAGAACTTCTCGCCCTACGGCCAGGACGGCGTCACCCTGGCCCGGCTCGGCGTCGCCGAAGGGCTGACCCGGTTGGACGCCAACGGCAGCGCCGTGCCCGCGCTGGCCGAGTCCTGGCACAGCGAGCGCGACGGCCGCAGCTGGCTGTTCACAGTGCGGGAGGCCACGTTCCAGGACGGCACCGAGGTCACCCCGGCCGCCGTCGCCGCCTCCCTCAACCGCGCGGCGCAGGCCAAGCCGGTTCCGGCCGCGCTGTCGGGCGTCACGCTGACGGCGCAGGCGGCCGAGGGGCGGCGGGTGCGGGTCAGCACCGCCGAACCCGACCCGGTGCTGCCGCTGCGGCTGTCCAACCCGAGCCTGGCGGTGTTCTCGGCGAAGGCGTACGCGGGCGGCCGGGTGAATCCGGTCGGCACGGCCACCGGCCCGTTCCGGCTGGCGAAGGTCAGCGGCACGGGCGGCGCGACGTTGGAACGTTACGACGGCTACTGGGGCGGACGCGCCCACGCCTCCGGCATCGACGCCCGGTTCGTCCCGGACGGCACCGCACGCGCCAACGCCGTGCGCACGGGCGGGACGGACATCGCCGAGGCCATCCCCGTCGCGCAGGCGTCCTCGCTGGACAAGGGCGCCGTCCGGGAGACGGCCACGCCCCGCCTCACCGCGCTGTACCTCAACACCCGGTCGGAGGTGTTCGGCGACCCGGCGCGGCGCGCCGCCGCCCGTGAGGCGGTCGACCCCGCGGCGCTGGCCAAGGACGTGTACGAGGGGCGCGCCGACCCCGGTGACGGGCTGTTCGGGCCCGCGCTGACCTGGGCGGCGGACCGGCGCGTGCAGCCGTCCGGGCGGGCGCGGCCGAGCGGCCCCGGCGGCGCGGCCATCACGCTGGCCACCTACGACAACCGGCCCGAGCTGCCCGAGGTCGCCCAGGTGCTGCAGCAGCGGCTGCAGCGGGCGGGCTTCAAGGTGGAGCTGGTCGTCCGGGACTACTCGCGGCTGGAGAGCGACGCCCTGGCCGGGAAGTTCGACGCGGTCGTCGCGGCCCGCAACATGATGCTCGACACCGGCGACCCGGTGTCCGTCCTGGCCGGCGACTTCACCTGCGACGGCGGCTACAACCTGGCGCGGCTGTGCGACGAGAAGGTGGACCAGGCCGTGGCGCGTGCCGCTTCCGCGGCCGGCGCGGACGAACGGCGGGACGCGGTCATGGCGGCGGAGGCGGCGGTGCTGGGCACGGACGCGGTCGTCCCGCTCGTCCACCAGAAGGTCATCACCGGGGTGGGGTCCTCGGTGCGGGGGGCGGTGCTGGACCCGTACGAGCGGCTGCTGGTCGGCACCGGAACACGGCGCTGAGCGGGCGCGGCGGGGGAAGCATGCGTGCCGCCCTCAGGGGATTCGCCATGAGCAACGGGCCGGTTCTGCTCTGGCGGGGGGCGCTCGTCGCCGTGCTGCTGTGCGGGATCGGCCTGCTGCCCTGGCTGTCGCGCACCGACCCCGCGCTGACCGTCCTGAAGGCGCGTTCGGCCGAACGCGACCCCACGCCCGAGGTGCTGCAGGCGATCCGGGACGAACTCGGGTTGGACGCGGGGCCGGTGCGGCTGCTCGGCCGGTGGCTCGGCGGGCTGCTGCACGGGGACGCGGGCACCTCGTGGGTGTCGGGGACCGAAGTGCTGCCCGCCGTCGCGCAGGGATTGGGCGTGTCCCTGCTGCTGATGGCCGGGGCACTGGTGGTCGCAGCGCTGACGGCGGCGGCGGTGTGCGCGCGCACGCTGTGGCTCGGGGCGCGGCAACGGCCCGTCGGGCGGTCGGCCGGAGGCGGGGCGGCGGTGCTGGCGGCTTTGCCGGAGTTCCTGACCGCCTCCGTACTGGCCACCGTGGTCGGCGTGCAGCTCGGCTGGCTGCCCGCACTCGGCTGGTACGGGCCCCGGTGGATGGTGCTGCCCGCGCTCGCCCTGGGCCTGCCCACGGGCGCGGTGCTGGGACGCATGCTGGACGACCTCCTCCCCGGCGCGTTCGGCGAACCCTGGGCGCTGGCCGCCGCCGCCCGCGGCCTGCCGGGGCGGAGCATCGCGCGGCAGGCGGTGCGGCGGGCCGTGCCCGGTGTGCTGCCGAACCTGGGGGTCTTCGCCGTGGGCCTGACCGGCGGCTCGGTCGCCGTGGAGCAGGTCTTCGACATCCCCGGGCTCGGACGGCTCACCCTGGACGCGGCCATCGCCCAGGACCTGCCCGTCCTGCAGACCGGAACACTCGCCCTCATCCTGCTCGCCGCCACCGCCGGAGGGCTCGCCCGGCTCGCAGCACGGCTGCTGCTGGGCCGCGCCCTGCGCGACGGTGCGCTCCAGTCGCTGCACCGGCCGACGCGGTCCGCGCCCCGGGTGCTGCCGTGGGTGTACGGGGGGCTGCTGCTCGGCGTCATCGGGCTGGGGCTTCTGCACGACCCTCTGGCGGTGGACACCTCCGCCCGACTCCAGGCGCCCTCGCTCGCCCACCCGTTCGGCACGGACGCGCTGGGACGGGACGTACTGGCGCGGGTGGGGCACGGGGCGTTCCGCACGCTCGCCATCGCCTGCGCCGTGAGCGCCGTCGCCCTGGTGGCGGGGGTGCTGCTGGGCCTGCTGCCCCGGCTGTCCGGTCCTCTGGTGGACACGGTCAACGCCGTGCCGCCCGTACTGGCCGGGTTGCTCGCCGCCGGGATCGCGGGCGGCACCCCGTGGACGCCCGCCCTCGCCGTGGCGGCGGTGGCCTGGTCGCCGTTGGCCGCGCACACGTCCGCGCTGCTCCGGCAGGAACGCGCCACCGTGCACCTGGCCGCGACGCGCGCGCTTGGGGCGGGACGCTGGTACCTGCTGCGGTACGAACTGCTGCCTGCGATCCTTCCCCCGGTCGTGCGGCACGCCCTGTTGCGGTTGCCGGGCATCGCCCTGGCGTTGGCGGCGTTGGGCTTTCTCGGGCTGGGCGCACAACCGCCGTCCCCGGAATGGGGCCTGCTGCTCGCCGAGAACCAGCCGTATGCCGAACGCGCCCCCTGGGCCGTCCTGGCCCCAGCATGCGCCCTGGCGCTGCTGGGTGCATTCGCGGTAATGGCAGCCGGTGGAGTGCGCCACCCGTGGCGCCGCCGCCGACCGCACAACGCCGCCCAGGCAACCGCGCCCACCGTGCCCTCCGCGGACGCCCCGTGATCCCCCTGCCTGCGGCCGCGAGACGACCTCGCAGCGGGTTCCGGCCAGTGCGGACGTTGGCGGAGTTGGCCTTGCTGCCGTGCCTGTTGGAGGCGCTCTGGAGGGCGCTCGCTGTCCCCGGGGAACGCCGCGGGATCCGCTTCCTGGCTGTGGCCGCCAGGCGGGCCCGTAGCAGGTCTCGGCGGGTGTGGAGGGGGTGGAGTCCGCTCGCGCTGTGGCGGCTGTCGGTGGCGTCCTGGAGGTCGCCCGCGGTCTTGGAGGAGGTCAGGTGATCGGCTCCCTGGCAGCGGTCCGGAGGCGGGTTCGTGGCGGGGGTCGGCGGATGGGGACGTGGCGGAGCCTGCCTGCGCTGCCGCGTCTGCTGATCCTCACGCAGTTCGCCTTCAACGTGGGTTTCTACGCCGTCCTGCCGTTCCTGGCGGAGCACCTCGGCGGCACCGTCGGCTTGGCGGGGTGGCTGGTCGGGCTGGTGCTGGGGCTGCGGACGTTCAGCCAGCAGGGCCTGTTCGTCGTCGGGGGCGCGCTCGTCGACCGGTTCGGGGTGCGGCCGATCGTGCTCGTGGGCTGCGCGCTGCGGATCGCCGGATTCGCCTGGCTCGGATACGCGCAGGCCGTCTGGGCGGTGGTCGGGGCCGTCCTGCTGATCGGGTTCGCCGCCGCGCTGTTCTCCCCCGCGGTGGAGTCGGAGATCGCCCGGCAGGCGGTGTGCTGGGAGGAGGCGGGAGGCGGCCCCCGCGCGAACGTGCTGGCGCTGTTCACCGTGGCGAGCCAGGCGGGGGCGTTCGTGGGGCCGCTGCTGGGCGCGCTGCTGCTGGCCGTGGACTTCCGCGCGGCCTGCCTCACCGGGGCGGGCGTGTTCGTGGCGGTGCTCGCCGGGCATTTCCGGCTGCTGCCCCAGCACATCCCCGGCCGCGCCAGGACACGCCTTGGCGGAGGCGTGCGGCCGATGCTGCGCAACCGCCGCTTCCTGGCCGTGTGCTGCGCCTACGGCGCCTACCTGCTGGCGTACAACCAGCTGTACCTCGCCCTGCCCGAAGAGGTGGAACGGGCCGCGGGCTCGCAGGCTCCCCTGGCGTGGCTGTTCGCGTTGTCGTCCCTGCTGGTCGTCGTGGCGCAACTGCCGGTGACGCGGTGGGCGGCGGACCGGCTGGACCTGCGCCGCTCCGTGGCCGCGGGCCTGCTGGCCATCTCGGCGGGGTTCGCGGTGGTGGCGGCGGTCCGCCCGGCCGGGTGGACCGGCATAGGTGGCCTTGTACCCGCTGCGGGGTTCGTCGTCCTGCTCACCCTGGGGCAGATGCTGGTCGCCCCTGCCGCGCGGGCGTGGGTGCCCGATCTGGCCGAGGACGGTCGTCTCGGCCTGTACACGGGCGCGATGTCGTCGATCTCCGGGCTCATCGTGCTCGTCGGCAGCGCGGCCACGGGCTCACTGCTGGATTCGGCGCTGCCCCCGGCCGTGCCCTGGCTCGTCCTCGCGGTGGTCCCTGTGGCGTCCCTGGTGCTGCTGCCCCGGCCCCAGCGCGCATAGGGGCCGGTCCTTTCCCGTTCGGCCCCAGAATGGGGACATGGGGAAACGTCGGGCGTGTCCGTGCGGGACGTCGGTGCCGTACGCGCAGTGTTGCGGACGGCTGCACGGGGGCACCGCGCAGGCCGAGACGGCAGAGCAGCTCATGCGGTCCCGCTACAGCGCCTTCGCCGTGGGGGAGACGGATTATCTGCTCAAAAGCTGGCATCCCGCGACGCGGCCCCCGCACCTGGAACTCGACCCCGGCATCCGCTGGCGGCGCCTGGAGATCCTGCGCGTCGCCGACGGCGGGCCGTCCGACCGCAAGGGCACGGTGGAGTTCCGCGCCCACTACACGCAGGGCGGGCAGCCGGGCGAACTGCACGAGGTCAGCCGGTTCGTCCGGCACGACGACGCCTGGGTCTACGTCCAGGGCAAGGTGCTCTAGCCGAAGCCGTGGTTCAGCGGCGGGCCGTGATGCGGGTCGGCAGGGACGCGAAGCCGCGGTCGTTGGAGGAGTGGACGCGTTCGACGGCGTCGTCGTCGATCTCGTAGTCGGCGATGGCGCCGACCAGCTCGCCCAGGGCGATGCGGGCCTCCAGGCGGCCCAGGTTGGAGCCCAGGCAGTGGTGGCGGCCGTTGCCGAACGCCAGGGACGGCCCGGTGTCCCGGTCGAGGTCGAAGCGGTCGGGGTCGGAGAACACCTGCGGGTCGCGGTTGGCCGACCCCACCAGCAGCAGGACGCGCGCGTCCGCCGGGATCTTCACGCCGTGCAGTTCGACGTCCTCGCTGGTGGTGCGGGCCAGCGCCTGCGTGGGCGGGTCCCAGCGCAGGGTCTCCTCGATCCAGTCCTCGACGCGTCCGGCGAAGGCGCGGGCGCGTTCGTCCGGGTGCTTCCAGGCGGCGTGCCAGGCGTTGCCGAGCAGCAGCATCGTGGTCTCGATGCCCGCGCCGACCAGCAGGATCAGCACCCCGACGATCTCCTCGGGGGTGAGCCGGTCGTCGCCCTCGGCGGCGTCCAGCAGGCCCGACAGCAGGTCGTCGCGGCGCTCGCGGGCGCGCTCGGCGGTCAGCTCGGTGTAGTAGCCGACGAGCGCGCCGATGGCCTGCAGCGCCTCCGGCGGCAGGTCGGTGGCCTCCTCGTCCCGGTACATGATGGCCATGCCGAGGTCGCGCAGCCGGTCGCGGTCGGCCTCCGGCACGCCGACCAGCTCGGAGATCACGTCGGTGGGGAAGCGCCCGGCGAACTCCATCAGGTCGAAGGCGCCGCCGTCCAGCAGCGGTTCGAGGTGGGCGCGGGCGATCTCGCGCAGCCGCGGTTCGAGGGCCTGCACGCGGCGCTGGGTGAAGGCGCGGGAGACCAGGCCGCGCATGCGGGTGTGCTTGGGCGGGTCCATCGCGACGAACGAGAAGAACTTCTCCGCGTCCGGCCCCCAGAACGCGGGCTCGATGCGCAGGCCGTTGCGGCTGGAGAAGCGGTCGGAGTCGCGCAGCGCCGCGAGGATGTCGGCGTGCCGGGACAGCGCCCAGAAGTCGTCCTGCTCGTTGCGGTAGACGGGCGCCTCCTCGCGCAGGCGCGCGTAGACCGGGTACGGGTCCTCCTGCACGTCGAAGTCGTACGGGCTGTAGAAGAGATCCATCGTCTACGCCTTCCGGCTCGGCGGGCCGCCGCAACGAGCCGATCATGTCCTGATTTGTAGTGACACGCCAGCTGTTTGCCGACAAGTTTCGCGTTTGAGACAAGGTGGACGCTCCGGGCTGTGCGCGTCCAGGCACAATGGGACGCGCCCACCCGACACCCGCACGCGGCGTTCCCGGCGAAACGAGGTCATCGTGGACAACGAAGGGGCACCCCCGGGGATCGATCAGACCAAGGCGCACCCCAGCCGCAGGTACAACTACTGGCTCGGCGGCAAGGACAACTTCGCCGTGGACCGGGAGTCGGCGGAGACGGTCGCCTCCGGGTTCCCCACGGTGCGCCTGGCGGCCGTGGAGAACCGGCGGTTCCTCAAGCGCGCGGTGTCGTACCTGGCCGCCGAGCGCGGCATCCGGCAGTTCCTGGACATCGGCACGGGCCTGCCGTCGGCGGGCAACGTCCACGAGGTCGCCCAGGAGATCGACCCCGGCGCGCGCGTCGTCTACGTCGACAACGACCCCATCGTGCTCGTGCACGCCCGCGCGCTGCTCACCAGCTCGCCCGAGGGCGCGACCGCCTACCTGGACGCGGACCTGCGCGAACCCGACAAGATCATGTCGCATCCGGAGCTGCACGCCACCCTGGACCTGACGCGGCCGGTGGCGCTGATGCTCGTCGCGATCCTGCACTTCCTGACCGACGACGATGACCCCTACGGCATCCTCGCCCGGCTGCTGGAGCCGCTCCCGCCCGGCAGCCATGTCGTGATCACGCACGCGACCGGCGACTATCTGACGCCCGAGCAGTACGCCGAGGCCGTCGCGGCCAACGAACGCAGCGGAGTGCCGTTCCGGCTGCGCTCCCGGGACGAGTTCACCCGCTTCTTCAACGGACTGGAGCTGCTGCCGCCCGGCATCACCTCGGTCGTCGAGTGGCGCCCCGAGGACGCGCCGGAAGCGCGCCCGCCCGTCGACAAGGTCTCCATGTACGGCGGCGTGGCCTACCTCCCCTGATCGCCCCCGCACCGCCTTGCGCCGCGCAGCGCAAATATTGGCGCGGGCTTGGTTGGGAAAACGCAGCCCTTCCGCAAGCGTGGAAAACAGAGCCGCGCGCATGACGCCACGCGCATGAACTGCGCACATGAGCCATGCACACACCAAGCCGCGGGCACGGGCCGCAGGCACGGGCCACGTGCACGAGGGAAGTGGAGGGCACCCATGAAGGCGAGGCAACGGGGGTACGCGCTCGGCGCCACTGCGGCCGCGCTGCTGGTCACCGCGCCGGTGGCGGCCGCCGAGACCATCGCGCACGACGTCGTCCGGGTCGACGGGGCCATGGTGCTGAAGGGCGGACGCGACGTGGCGGTGAAGGTGACGTACAGCTGCACCAAGGGGAACACCCTCAGCGTCGCCGTCTCACAGAGTGGGGACGAGCTGCCGCGGAGGGTCGCCGCCGGGAAGGTGCCCGCCTCGTGCGATGGGAAGCTCTACAGCCGCCCGGTGACGGCCAAGCCCGTCGGTACCTTCGTCGGGGGGTGGCAGAGGAAGACGCCGGCGAGCGTCGGGGCCGTCATCAGCATGGCCACCAACGGAACGGCGCAGCTTCGCGCCAAGGACTCCACGTCGGTGTTCCTGTGACGAGCCCGGCGCAGGCGGCGGTTCAGGGGGAGCGCGCCCCCGCGAGGCTTTCGGCGTGGTCCCGGTAACGCTGGTACGGGCCCTCGTACCGCCCGGCGCGGCCGGTGGGGGCGACGACGGCGTCGGTGGTGACCGGCGGCGGTGGCATGGGAAGCCCCGCGGCCTGCGCGGCGAGCATGGCCGCTCCCACGGCCGACGCGCTGCGCACGCCCACGGGACGCAGGGGGATGCCCAGCACGTCGGCCAGGAGCGTGCGGAAGCCGGGTGCGGTGGTCCCGCCCCCGACGAGACGCGCGTGTTCCAGCGGTGCTGACGGCAGCGCCTCCAGGGCGTGCCGGATCGCGAACGCCACCCCTTCGACGGCTGCTTGGGCCAGGGACGCGCGGTCGCTGGCCAGGTCCAAACCCAGCCACGCGCCACGGGCCTGGGCGCTGAGGACTGGGGAACGTTCACCGGTCAGGTAGGGGACGAACGTCACCCCACCCGCGCCCGGGGGACCGTCCGCCGCCGCGTACAGCTCCTCCCAGCTCAAACCCAGCACGCGCCGTGCCCAGCCCAGGGCGAGCCCCGCGTTCTGCACGGCCGCCATCGCGTACCACCGGTTGTCCTTCGCTGCGGAGCGGTACAGGTGCGTACGCGGGTGCGGAGTGACGACGGGGTCGCGGACGGGACGAACGATCTGCGCGCCCGTCCCCACGGAGATCTGCAGGTCCTTTGGGTCGGTGAGCCCGGTGGCCAGCAGGGCCGCCGCCGTGTCCGCCGCGCCGACCGCCACGGGGACACCTGCGTCCACACCCGAAAGCCCGGCGCCCGACAACGCACCGGCCCGTGCGCCGGAGGGCCGTACGGGCGGCAGCAACGCGGCGTCCAGGCCGACCTTCGTGACGACGTCCTCCGCCCACCCGTCGCCGGGGACGTCCCACAGCAGCGTGGCCGAGGCATCAGACGGGTCCGTGGCGAACTCCCCGCCGGTGAGGCGGTGACGCAACCAGTCCTTGGGGAGCAGAGCAGCATGCGCCCGCTCGTAGGCGGCGGGCTCGTTGCGCCGCACCCACAGCAGCAGCGGCCCCGCCATACCGGGGGAGAGCGGGTTGGCGAGCCTGTGCCGGAGCGGGCCCGGTAGCTCCTCCCACGCGGACACTTCGGACGTGGCGCGGGAATCGGCCCACAGCAGCGCGGGCCGTACGGGCGAACCGTCCTCGTCGGCGAGCGCCAGGCCGTGCATCTGCCCGTCGAGGCCGACCCCGGCGACCTCCAGCGCACCGCACGACAGGGCCTCCCCCAGGGCTGCGACGACCGCGTCCCACCAGTCCTCGGGGTGCGTCTCGGCCTGCCCCGGGGCGGAGCTGTGCACGGGGTACTCGCGGGCCGCCTCGGCGTGGACCACGCCGTCCAGCCCGAGCGCCACCACCTTGACGCCGCTCGTGCCGAGGTCGATGCCGACCAGGACGGGAACCCCCATGGCTCAGCCCCGCGCCGCTGCTGAGCCCGACCTGTTGTGGGCGTGCCGGGCCACGCGGGCGCCGGCCTCGTCGTCCAAGGCGGGCGAGACCACAGCGGACGAGGAGCAGTCGAACGTGGTCGCGTGCGCGCGCCCCACTCTGGCCATGTCGCTCCGCTCCTTCCTGCTTTCATACTGCGGCCGCGTGTCCGCAGTGATGAACTCGCAGGTGCGCCGGGGCAGGTGGGTGTCGCTCCGCCCTCGCTCCCCGCGTTCAGGCTGCGGCACGGCGGCCGCGGCGATGAGCGCGTTCGCCGCGGGCGCCGTGACGCGCCGGTCGCCCACCCTACGACGATGTGGTCGCGACGCCACGGGTTCCCCTCCGCCGGGGGTGGAGGGGAACCCGTGCGTCAGGTGGAGGAGAGGCCGTCAGCCGCCGCGGCCGTCAGCGGTAGAGGTAGACGTACTCGTAGCCCTGGTTGCCGTTCCACCAGCCGCTTCTGACCCAGGCCGACCAGCGGCCCGTGCGGCAGCTGACGACCCGCACCCGGGGGTGGACGGTGCTCTGGTCCCAGGTGTAGCCGATGTCTCCGCGCGCCACCGCGCACTTGCCGTCGCGGCGGGTGTCCTTGACCCGGATGCGGATGGCGGTCTGCTGCGTGCCCCCGTAGTCCCGCCGGCACTCCTGGTACTCCATGCGGGCGCCTCTGATCGAAACCGGGCGCCCCTGCCAGCAGTTCTGCCTGAGCGCGGCAGCGGAGGAGGAGCCCGCCCGGGACGCGGAGGGGACGGTGCTCGCGGGGGCGTCGGTCGGCGGGGCGAGGGCCACCAGGCCGATGCCCAGTGCCGTGCCCGCCACGATGCGGGCGGTGGTGGACAGCTTCATGGTTTTCTCTCCTTTTGCAGGTTTTCGTTGATGACCGGATATCCCTCCGGATGGTGTGGCCGGCCCTTCTGAGATCGAGTTGTAACGGCTGAAAGTTGTCCGGTGTCGGTGAGTGGACACCGGACAACAGGCCCCGGACAATGAACGCAGCGACGTCGACCATTTGGGGTGGCGATGCCTCGTCCTGAACGGCCGCTCGACGAGGACGGCGGGGTGGTGACGCGATTTGCCGCCGATCTTCGGCTGCTGCGGGCGAAAGCGGGTTCCCCGCCCTATCGCGAGCTGGCGCGGCGGGCGCATTATTCGGCGTCCACGCTGGCAGAGGCCGCGTCTGGACGCAGATTGCCCAGTTTGGCAGTCACGCTCGCATATGTCCAGGCTTGTGATGGAGACGTCGCGGAATGGGAGGAGCGATGGCGCCGGGCGATCGAGGAACTGGCGGCCGACAATTCCGGCGAGCCTGGCGAATCCTCTGATTCGGCTGCTGACACATCCGGGTCGGCGAACGGTCAGGAAAGAGTCCCCTATGTGGGTCTTGCATCATTTCAGCCGGAAGACTGCGAATGGTTCTTCGGCCGGGAACGGCTCACCGACGATCTGGTCCGCCGCGTCCGTGCGCAGCGGTTCCTGGCCGTGTTCGGGGCGTCCGGCTCGGGCAAGTCCTCGCTGCTGCGCGCCGGGCTGCTGGCCCGGATCCGCGCCGAGACGGCGGCGTCCGGCGCCCCGTGGCCCACCGTGCTGATGACCCCCGGCCCGCATCCGCTGGACGAGTGCGCCGTGTCGCTGGCGGCGGTCGGCGGCGGCTCGGCGCCCGCGCTGCGCAAGGAGCTGGCCGAGGACGCGCGGGCCCTGCACCTGGCGGTGCTGCAGACGCTCGCCGAGCACCCGGCGGACGCCGACCTGCTGCTCGTGGTCGACCAGTTCGAAGAGGTGTTCACGCTGTGCGCCGACGAGGCCGAACGCGCCCGCGTCATCGACGCCCTGCTCGCCGCCGTGCACGCCCCCAACAGCCGCACCCGCGTCGTCCTCGGCGTCCGCGCCGACTTCTACGCCCGCTGCTCCCAGCACCCCGGCCTGGTGGAGGCGCTGCGGGACGCCCAGGTGCCGGTCGGGCCGATGACGACCGACGAGCTGCGCCGGGCCATCACCCAGCCCGCCGTCCGCGCCGGATGCGTGGTCGAGGGCGCCCTGCTGGCCCGGGTGATCGGCGACGCGGGCGGCCAGGCCAACGCGCTGCCGCTGGTGTCGCACGCGCTGCGCGAGACGTGGCGGCGCCGCCGCGGCAACACCCTCACCCTCGCCGGCTACGAGGCCGCCGGAGGCATCCGCCACGCCCTGTCCCGCACCGCCGAGGCCGTCCACACCGGCCTGACCGCCGAGCAGCAGCGGCTGGCCCGCGGCGTCTTCCTGCGCCTGGTCGCCCTCGGCGACGGCACCGGGGACACCAAACGGCGCGTCCACCGCGACGACCTGGGCGCCGGGCACCCCGACGTCGACGCGGTGCTGGACGCGCTGGCCCGCGCCCGGCTGGTCACGCTGGACGCCGACACCGTCGAGATCACGCACGAGGCGCTGCTGGACGCCTGGCCGCGGCTGCGCCGCTGGCGCGACGAGGACCGCGCCGACCTGCTCACCTACCAGCGGCTGGCGGAGGCCGCCCGCATCTGGGAGCGCGAGAACCGCGACCCGCACCTGCTGTACCAGGGCAGCCGCCTGGCCGCCGCCACCGAGTGGGCCGAACGGCACCGCGACGACGTGCTGCTCGGCGACCGGCTGCGCGACTTCCTCACCGCCTCGGCCCGGCACGAGCGGCGCGCCGCCGCCCTGCGCCGCGCCGCCGTCGCCGCGCTGGCCGCGCTGGCGCTGCTCGCCTCGGTGACCGCCGCCGTCGCCTTCCAGCAGCGCTCGGCGGCCCGCACCGAACGCGACCGCGCCACCGCCGAGCGGATCATGGCGGGCGCGGACCACCTCGCGAGCACCGACCCCTCGCTCGCCGCCCGGCTCGACCTGGCCGCCTACCGCCTGCGCCCTACCAAGAAGGCGCGCACCGGCCTGCTCGACACGCAGAACATCGCCCTGTCCAGGCCGCTGACCGGGCACACCCAGGCGGTGTACGCGGTCGCCTACAGTCCGGACGGCCGCACCCTGGCCACGGGCGGGGTCGATGCCACCATCCGCCTGTGGAACACCTCCGACCCGACCCGTCCCCGCCCGCTGGGGGCGCCGCTCACCGGGCACGCCAGCGCGGTCAACTGGCTCCAGTTCAGCCCCGACGGCCGCACCCTCGCCAGCGCGGGCCGCGACCGCACGGCACGGCTGTGGGACGTGTCCGACCCCGCCCATCCCAAGGCGCTGGGGCAGCCCCTCACCGGACACACCGGTTACGCGTTCTCGGTGTCGTTCAGCGGCGACGGCCGCACCCTCGTCACCGCCTCGTACGACCGGACGGTCCGGCTGTGGGACGTGTCCGACCCCGCCCATGCCAGGCCCCTCGGCGAGCCGCTCACCGGCCACACCGACTCGGTCGCGTCCGCGGCGTTGAGCCCGGACGGCCGCACGGTCGCCAGCGCGGGCCACGATCACACGGTCCGGCTGTGGAACGTCGCCGACCGCACCCGCCCCAAGGCGCTGGGGCAGCCCCTCACCGGACACCGCTCGGACGTGTACGCGGTCGCGTTCTCCCCCGACAGCCGGACCCTCGCCAGCGTCGGCGACGACCGCACAGTGCGGCTGTGGGACGTGTCCGACCCCGCCCATGCCAAGCCCCTAGGCAGGCCGCTCACCGGGCACACCGACACGATCCTCGCCGTGAACTTCAGCCCGGACGGCCGGACGCTCGTCACCGGCGGCGCCGACCACACCCTCCGCCTGTGGGACGTGTCCGACCCGGCCCGTCCGGGACCCCTCGGGCCGCCCCTGGTCGGCCATACCGGCTTCGTCGTCTGGGCCGTGTTCAGCCCCGACGGCCGCTGGCTGGCCAGCGCGGGCAACGACCGCACCGTGCGGCTGTGGAACCTGCCGCAGACCGCATTGACCGGCCACACCGGCACCATCAACGCGGTGGCCTACGCACGCGACGGCCGCACCGTCGCCACGGCGTCCGCCGACCGCACCGTACGGCTCTGGGACCCGCGCACCCGCCGCCCCTGGGGGCCGCCCCTCACCGCGCACACCGACGACGTCACACGCGCGGTGTTCACCCCCGACAGCCGGATGCTCGCCACCGCGGGCCGCGACCGCACGGCGCGCCTGTGGGACGTGTCGGCCCCCGCCCGTCCCCGCCCCCTGTCGTCCATCCCCATCGGGGACGACGACGTCGCCGACGCGCTGGCGTTCCACCCGGGTGGGCGCGTCCTGGTGACCGGGGGGCGCGACTTCACGCTACGGCTGTGGGACGTGTCCGACCCCTCGCACCCCAGAAGGCTGGGGCCGCCCCTCACCGGGCACATCAGCAGACTCCACTGGGCCGCGTTCAGCCCGGACGGCCGCACCCTCGCCAGCAGCAGCTCCGACGACAAGGTGCGGTTGTGGGACGTCCGCGACCCGGCACGCCCCCGCGCGCTGCCGTCCATCGTCACCGGCGACAAGGGCGGGATCCTGTGGGGCGCCTTCTCCGCCGACGGGAGGCTTCTGGCCACGGCGGGCGCCGGTCACGCCGTCCAGCTGTGGAATGTGCGCGACCCCGCGCGCCCCGCCGCGCTGGGGCACCCCCTGGTCGGGCACAGCCTGCCCGTGCGCTGGGTCGGGTTCCTCCCGGACGGCCGCACCCTGGCCAGCGCGGGCGACGACGGCACGGTGCGGCTGTGGAACGTCTTCGACCCGGCCCACGCCCACCCGTCCGGCAACCCCATGACCGGCGGCCACACCGGCGCCCTCGACAGCGCCGCCATCAGCCCCGACGGCCGCACCGTGGCCAGCGCCGGGGACGACCGCGTCCTGCGCCTGTGGTCCACCGAGCTCGAACCGGCCATCGACCGCGTCTGCGCCACCACCGACGGAGCCGCGCTGCGCAGGTGGTCGCGGCGCTTCTCGCTCCCCGCCCCCTGCGGCTGAACCCCGTGGTCGTACGGCGGCATCAACCGATCGGCTGATGGCGGGACGAGCGACTCGGGCGATGTGGGCGGGCGCCGCCCGAGGCGATGCTCGAAGCCATGCCCATCATCGAAGTCAACGGCCTGCGCAAGACCTACGGGGGCCGCCCCGTGGTGGACGGCGTCACGTTCGCCGTCGAAGAGGGGGAGATCTTCGGAATCCTCGGTCCGAACGGCGCAGGCAAGACCACGACCGTCGAATGCGTGGAGGGCCTGCGCGAACCCGACGCCGGCACCGTCCGCGTCGCCGGCCTCGACCCGCGCGCCGACCGCGACCGGCTCACCCGGACCCTCGGCGTGCAGCTCCAGGAGAGCGAACTCCAGGAGAAGCTGACCGTGCGGGAGGCCCTGGAACTCTACGGCGCCCTCTACCCGGCCCCGGCCGACTGGCGCGAGCTCGCCGAGCGCCTCGGCCTCACCGGCAGGCTCACCACCCGCTTCGGCAGGCTGTCCGGCGGGCAGAAGCAGCGCCTGTTCATCGCCCTGGCCCTCATCGGCCGCCCCCGGGTCGTCGTACTGGACGAGCTGACCACCGGGCTCGACCCGCGCGCCCGCCGCGACACCTGGAAGCTGATCGAGGAGGTCCGCGACGGCGGCGTCACCGTCCTGCTCGTCACGCACTTCATGGAGGAGGCGCAGCGGCTCTGCGACCGGATCGCGGTGTTCAAGCGGGGCCGGGTCGCCGCACTCGACACCCCCGCCGGGCTGATCCGCCGCAGCTCCGGCGCCACCGTGATCTCGTTCGCCCCGTCCCGCCCGCTCGACCGCGACGATCTGGCCGGACTGCCCGAGGCCGCCACCGTCGAACGCCGCGACGGGCACCTGACCATCCACGGCACCGACACGACCGTCGACGCGGTCATCTCCCTGCTCGCCCGCCGCCGGATCACCGCGCACCGGCTGCGGATCACCGACTCGACGCTGGACGACGCCTTCCTCGAACTCACCGACGACCGGGAGAACTGACATGTCCGCCTCCACCGCCGTCCTGAAGGCCGAACTGCGGCTCTTCGGACGCGAGCCGTTCGCCCTGTTCTGGATCGTCGCCTTCCCCAGCGTCCTGCTGGCGGTCCTCGGCCTGATCCCGTCGTTCCGGACCCCGGACCCCGGCCTCGGCGGGGCTCGGGTCATCGACCTGTACGTCCCGGTCAACGTGCTGCTCGCCATGATCATGGCCGGGGTGCAGGCGCTGCCGCCGGTGCTGTCCGGCTACCGCGAGCGCGGCATCCTGCGCCGCATGTCCACCACGCCCATGCGGCCCGCCGCGCTGCTGGCCGCGCAGATCGTCCTGCACTTCGCGGCCGCCCTGGGCTCGGCGCTGCTGGTCGTCGCCGTGGGGCGGCTGGCCTTCGACGTCGCGCCGCCCGACCGGCTGCCGGGCTACCTGCTGGCGGTCCTGCTCGGCGCCCTGGGCGCGCTCGCCATGGGCGCCGCGGTCGCCGCGGTCACGCCCACCGTCAAGGCCACGACCGTGGTCGGCTCGGTCGTGCTGTTCCCGGCCATGTTCGCCGCCGGCGTCTGGGGGCCCGTCCAGACCATGCCCGAGCCGCTGCGCCGCGTCGTCGAGTGCCTGCCGTTCGGCGCCGCCTCCCAGGCCCTCTACCGGGCGGCCGAGGGCGGGTCGCCCGACTGGACGCACCTCGGCATCACCGCCGCCTGGGCCGCCGTGCTGATCGCGGCCGCAGTGCGCTGGTTCCGCTGGGAATAGGAACATAGTGGTGATGGCAACGATTCAGGAGCAGTGGGAACGGTTCTACCGGTGGGGGCCGTTCGGCCTGCTGCTCCTCGGCAGCCTGCTGGCCCTGCTCGTGCGCGACGCCGTCATGTCGCCCGCCGAGCAGCGGACGGCCGTCACCCTCGTGCTCACCGCGCTGGCCCTCCAGATCCTGCACGTCGCCGGGAAGATCCCCGGCCAGGTCCACTACTGGGCCCGCAGCGCCCTGGCCTTCGCCCTCACCTGGCTGAACCCCTTCTTCTGCGTCTACGCCGTGCTCGGGTACTTCGACACCGCGCACTACCTGCCCCGCCGCCGGGTGCCGGCCGGTTTCGCCGTCACGGTGGTCACCATGGCCGGCGCCCAGGCGGGCGGCATGCCGCCGGACGGCCTCCACCAGGCGGCCGCCTTCGGCGGCCTGCTCGTCCTCAACTCCGGGCTCGTCCTGTTCTTCGGCCGCCTCAGCAGGAGAGAGACCGAGCGCGCCCGCATCCAGGCGGAGACCATCGCCGAACTCGAACGGACCAACGCCCGCCTGGAACAGGCCCTCGCCGAGAACGCCGCCCTGCAGGCCCAGCTCATCGTCCAGGCCCGCGAGGCCGGCGTCGCCGACGAGCGCCGCCGCCTGGCCGCCGAGATCCACGACACCATCGCCCAGGGCCTGGCCGGCATCATCACCCAGCTCCAGGCCGCCGACGACAACGAGCACGTCCGCCGCGCCATCGCCCTCGCCCGCGAGAGCCTGCACGAGGCCCGCCGCTCCGTCCACGCCCTCGCACCCGCCCAACTGGAGCACGACACGCTCCCCGAGGCCCTCAGGAAGCTCACCGACGGAAAGGCCGGCCTCACCATCACCGGAACGGCGGAACCCCTGCACGACGAACTGGAGGCGGCCCTCCTGCGCATCGCCCAGGAGGCCCTCGCCAACGCCACCCGGCACGCGCACGCCGACCGCATCGGCGTGACCCTCTCCTACATGGACGACGAGGTGACGCTCGACATCCGCGACGACGGCCGGGGCTTCACCCGTCCATCCGGCGGCTTCGGCCTGACCGCCATGCGCGAACGCGCCGAACGCGTCGCCGGGACCCTGGAGATCGAATCCGAGCCGGGCCGGGGCACGGCCGTGTCCGTCCGCGTACCGTTGATCCGCCATGGCTGACATCACCGTGCTGATCGTCGACGACCACCCGGTGGTCCGCGACGGGCTGCGCGGCATGTTCGCCGCGACCACCGGCTTCCGGGTGGTCGGCGAGGCCGCCGACGGGCGCCGGGCGGTGGCCCTCGCCGAACGGCTCCGCCCCGACGTGGTCCTGATGGACCTGCGGATGCCCGGCGGAGGCGGCGTGGAGGCCATCACCGAACTCGCCCGCCGCGGCCTGCCCTGCAAGGTCCTGGTCCTCACCACCTACGACACCGACGCCGACACGATCCCGGCGATCGAGGCCGGCGCCACCGGCTACCTGCTCAAGGACGCCCCCCGCGAGGACCTGTTCGACGCCGTCCGCGCCGCCGCCGAAGGCCGCACCGTGCTGTCCCCGGCCATCGCCGCCCGCCTGGTCTCCCGCGTGCGCGAGCCCCGCGGCGAGTCGTTGACCGCCCGCGAACTGGAGATCCTGCGCCTGGTGGCCCGCGGCACCAGCAACCGGGAGATCGCCGCGGAACTGTTCATCAGCGAGGCCACGGTCAAGACGCACCTCACCCACATCTACGCGAAGCTGGACGTCAAGGACCGGGCCGCGGCGGTGGCCGCCGCCTACGAGCGGCACCTGCTGCCCTGACGCGCTCGGTCCGCGCGCGGCGCGTCAGGAGGCGACGGAGACGATGTGCCGCACGGACGTCTCGTCGTCGACGAGGTCGAGCATGCAGGCCGCCAGGTCCGCCCGCCGGGTCTTCAGGCCGCCGCGCACGCTGCGGTCGACGGCCGTGCGCGGCCGGGCGCCGCGCGGCCCGTCGACGAGCCGGGCCGGCCGCACGATCGTCCAGTCGAGCGTGGAGGCGCGCAGCAGCCGCTCGGCCTCCCGCAGGTCGTCGTACTGGGCCCGGAAGATCCGCTGGATGAGAGGTTTCACCAGGTAGCGGGCGGCGGGGCCGTCGCCCGCATCGGTCTCCAGCCCGGAGGCGCTGACGAACAGCACGCGGCCCTTCCCGCCCGTCGCCCGGATGATGGCGCGGGCCCCGTCGGTGCAGACCGTCGTCGGGGCGCGCCCGGCCCGCGAACCGAGCGCGGACATGACCGCGTCGGCGCCCTCGACCGCCGCCGCCAGCGCGTCATGGTCGGCGAGCTCGGCCCGCACGACGGTGACGCGGTCGCGGACGGCTTCCGGCAGCCCGTCGGGGTTGCGCACCACCGCGGTGACCTCGTGCCCCGCTTCCAGGGCCTGGTCCAGCAGCGCCCGACCCGTGCCTCCGGTAGCGCCCAGAAGGGTGAGTCGCATGTCCCCCATGTTCGCAGTGCCCCCACCACCCCGCCCTCCGGGGGCGGTGTTCAGGTAGCCGCTCGGCGGCGGGAGAGGCGGCGGGCCAGGTTCTGCATGGGGCGTTCGACGTGGCGGTAGGTGAGCGCCGCGGCGGCGAGCAGGCAGGCGACGGCCGCCGCGCCCCAGGCCAGGCGGTGCGCAAGGGCCATGTCGTCGGGTTCACCCGTCAGACGCCACACGACCTGGAGCAGCAGCGGGTGCAGGAGGTACAGCGAGTAGCTGACGAGGCCCAGCCAGGCCAGGACCCTCGGTGTCCGCTGGTGCCGCAGGGCCCAGCCGAGCAGGAACGTCAGCCACGCCGCCGTCACCGCCAGCGGCCGGCCCCAGGACGCGTCGCCCGAAGTGAGGGCGGGCCAGGCCCCGGCGGCGACGGTCAGCGCGGGCACCAGCGCGACCAGCGCCAGCCCGGTGCGGCGGGCGATCTGGCCGTGTTCGACCCGGTACAGGGCGGTGCCGGCGAACATCGTCGCCAGGATCGCCAGGCTCTCCATGCCGCCGATCCGGCTGTTGACGGCGAGCAGGACGAGCGCGAGGCCGGCCGCGGCGAGCGCGCCGCAGAGGCGGAGCCGTCTGCTGCCGTACATCACCGCCAGCAGGCCGCAGGCGAAGACGAGGGCGGTGGCCGCGATCGAGGCCGTCGGCCAGTTGCGCGCGATGAGCCACATCGGCAGCGCGGCGCCCGCCACCGCGGCGGCGGCCGCGAACACCGCCGCCGCGCCCGCGCTCGCCCGGTGCACCCCGGCCGCGAACATCGCCGTCACCAGCAGGTAGAACACCATCTCGTAGGAGAGGGTCCAGAAGACGTTGACGACGTTCGGCACGCCCAGCAGGTCCTGCAGCATCGTGGCGTGCGCGAGCGCGGACGTCCACGGGCGGTCGGTGAGCGGGCCGGGCAGCGGCCAGGCCACCCCCGTGGCCGCGAGGGTGACGCCGAGCAGCGCGGCCACCGCGAACAGCGGGTACAGGCGCAGGAGGCGGCCGACCCAGAACGCGTGCAGGTCGCCGCGCCGTTCCAGCGACGCGGGCACGATGTAGCCGCTGACCAGGAAGAACACGAACACGCCGTACCGGCCGAAGTCGAACCACGGGCTCGCGGTGCGGCGCACCTCGGGGAACAGCACGTCCAGCGAGTGCTCGAAGACCACCACCATGGCCGCCAGGCCGCGCAGGCCGTCCAGCCACGCCAGGCGCCGCGCACCGGGCGGTACGCGTTCGGTCGGTGCGCGTTTGTTCGGTGCGCGTTTGTTCGGTATGCGTTCGGTCGGTTGCGGACGGGAGCGGTGGAGGGGCGCCGTCACGGACGCGAGCGCGGACACGAGCATCGGAGCCACGCTAGATGCGGACGCTCCAATGATGCTGACGTTTCCCTGAACGTTTCCTGAATACCCAGGGGCGGGTGGGACGATGGCCGTGATGCGTTACGTGGAGATCGAAGCCCTGGGCAACGGGCGCGCGCTCGGCCTGACCGTGGCACGGGCGCGGGTGCCGGGACTGCGCATGCAGGTGGCGCATCCACGTCGCATGCTCCTGCGGCAGGGACGCGACGCGGTGCTGCTCGGCCTGGTGGACGAGGACCGGTACGGCGTGCGCGTCTTCCGTACAGGACGCTACGCCTCGCCGCTGCCGCCGTTGCGCGCCGCCGAGGCGCGCGTGCGCGAATACCGCGACTGGGCGTACCGGTTCGCCGCGTGGTTGGACGAGGCCGACACCTCCCCCTTGCACGAGGGCCGGTGGGTGCTGCGGATGTTCAACGCGAACGTCTGGGAGCCGCTGTCCTACTGGTGGGAGTGGGGCCTTGTCGGCGCCGAACCCGAACCGTCCGCCTACGTCGACTGGCTCGGCAACGGGTGGGGCGGGATCCTGCCGTTGCGTCCGCTCTCCCCGCCTGACGCGGGGCGGGTGAAGGCATACCGCAAGCTGGTACGGGAACGTGTGCTGCCTCCCGTGCTGCTGTGGGCCGTCAGCGGGTTGGACGGGCATGTGGTGCTGGACGGTCACGACCGTTTGGCCGCGGCACTCGCCGAGCAGGTCACCCCACCGATGCTCGTCCTGACACGGGGGATCGACGCCGCGGGCCAAAGGGCAATCCTGGAGGCCGTGGAGGGCCACGTGACCGGCACCATCGAGAAGCTGCGGCGGCGGCCGGAACCCGGTGCGCGGCGGCAGATCGACGCGCTCGTCCAAGGGTTCGCGCGGACGGCCGCAGCCGTTCCCTACGACGAGGTGCGGACGCGGGCGTGGCCCCTGAAAGGCGGGGCCGCCGCGTGGGACGCCGAGGCCGCGGCCCACGGGTGGCGGTAACTTTCCCCAGGCACTCGACGACCTTGCGGGCGATGCGGGGGCGGGACGGCCGGGCCGCAACGGCCCTGGCGGTAACGGCCCTGGTGGGGGCCAACGGCGTAACGAGGCAGGCGATTTCGCCGATGCCTGCGCGCGCGGGAGGTTGCACGCTCTCCACGTCGATATCCGTGTGAACCACGTCATGGCTCCCGCATGCCGTGGTTCCTCGCCGAACAGGAGTGCATCGACGTGCAGTCCCGGAACACCCCATCTGACAGCGCCCCGCCCATCAGATCCGGGCTCCTGACCGCTCCGGCCCCCCGCCACCGTGCCTCCCGCCTCCGCGCTCTGCGGGCCGTCGCCAAGGCGGCCCTGGCGGTCACGCTGGCCGCCGGAACCGGCGCGCTCGCCGTCCCCGCCGCCAACGCCGCTCCCGCCGCCGCGTCCGCCGTCACCGCGGTGAGCCCGTACCAGCACGGGCCCGACCCGACCGAGGACCTCATCGAGTCGCCGCGCGGCCCGTACGCGACGTCCCAGACCGTCGTGTCCCGCCTGAGCGTCACCGGCTTCGGCGGCGGCGTCATCTACTACCCGACCACCACCAGCGAGGGCACGTTCGGCGCGATCGCCATCTCGCCGGGCTTCACCGCCACCTGGGCGAGCCTGGACTGGCTGGGGCCGCGCCTGGCCTCGCACGGCTTCGTGGTGTTCGGCATCGAGACCAACACCCTGCTCGACCAGCCCGACAGCCGCGGCTCCCAGCTGCTGGCCGCGCTGGACTACCTGACCCAGCGCAGCTCGGTCCGCAACCGGGTGGACGCCTCGCGCCTGGCCGTGGCGGGCCACTCGATGGGCGGCGGCGGCACGCTGGAGGCCGCCAAGGACCGCCCCTCGCTCAAGGCCGCCATCCCGATCGCCCCGTGGAACCTCGACACGACCTGGCCCGAGGTCCGCACCCCCACCCTGATCATCGGCGGCCAGGCCGACGCCATCGCGCCGGTGGCCATCCACTCCATCCCCTTCTACCTGACGCTGAGCAACGCGCCGGAGAAGGCGTACCTGGAGCTGCGCGGCGCCAGCCACTTCTTCCCGCAGACGTCCAACACCACCATGGCCAAGTACATGATCAGCTGGATGAAGCGGTTCATCGACGACGACACCCGCTACAGCCAGTTCCTGTGCCCGGCCCCCAACGACCTGACCATCTCGGACTACCGCGACACCTGCCCCGTCTGAGCGGGTGACACATCCGCCCGGCGGCGGTCGCTCTCCCCCGCAGCGACCGCCGCCGGGCCATCTCGTGCGGAACGTCGAAGCGAGGTCGATCCATCGATGAGCGGCCGTCATCGGGTGCGCGGCATGGGCGGACGCCGGCGCCGCGCCGTCGTCGCCGTGTCCGCCGGGGCGGCGGTGCTGGCGGCGGCCGTCGCGTACGGCGTCGTCCGGGTGCGCGGGTGCGGCGGCCCGGACGCGCTGGTCCTGGACGTCGCCGCCGCACCGGAGATCGCGCCCGCCGTGCGTTCGGTCGCCGCGCGGTTCGGCGCCGAGCGGCACGTCGCGGGCGGGCGGTGCGTGCGGGCGCGGGTGCGGGCCGTGGAGCCGTACGCGATGGCCGCCGCGCTGTCGGGCAACGCCCCGCCGGTCGGCGGGCTCCGGCGGCCGGACGTGTGGATCCCCGACACCTCGGCGTGGGCGCACCTGGCGGGGGCGTCGTCCGGCGCCGTGGTGACGCGCACGTCGGTGGCGACCACTCCGCTGGTGGCCGTCCTGCCCGGCCGGCCGAGGGGCGGGGCGCCGCCGTCCTGGCACGACCTGCTGGGCACGCGGGACGACAAGCCCGCCAAGCGGATCGCCGTGCCGGACCCGGCGCGCGACGGCGCCGGTATCACCGCGCTGCTGCTCACCCGGTGGCTGGCGCGCGGCACGCGGCGGCCGGACGCGGTGTTCGTCAACGTCGTGCGGGCCATGCGGCAGAACCTCACCCCGGACGCGCGCACGGCGGTGTCCGCCGACGTGGTGCTGACCACCGAGCAGGCGGTGTCACGTGCCGCCGGGCGGGAGGCGGCCGTGCATCCGAGCGAAGGGTCGTTCAACCTGGACTATCCCGTCGTCCTGACGGCGCCGCGGCCCGGGACGCGGGATGCGGCGGCGCGCATGCTGGAGCGGGCGCTGCGGGACGGGCGGGCGCGGCGCGCCGTCCGCTCGCTCGGGTTCCGCGCCACCGGGCGGGAACCCGCGGTGCTCGACCCCGGCGAGGTGCGGGACGCGGTGCAGTCGTGGGCGCGGCTGTCGCTCGGCACGCGCATGCTGTCGCTGCTGGACGTGTCCGGGTCGATGGCGCAGACGGTGCCCGGCACGCGCGCCAGCCGCATGCAGGTCCTCACGCGGGCCGCGCAGGAAGGGCTGGCGTTCCAGCCCGACGACACCGAGCTGGGCCAGTGGGTGTTCGCCACCCGGCTGGACGGGGCGCGGGACTGGCGGGAGACCGTCCCGGTCGGGCCGCTCGGCGAACGCGTCGGATCGGCGACGCGGCGGCAGCGCATCCTCAGCACGCTGGCGGCGCTGCGCCCCGAGCCGGGCGGACGCACCGGGCTGTACGAGTCGGTGCTGGCCGCGTTCCGGTACATGCGGCGCACCTACAAGCCCGAGATGGTCAACTCGGTGCTGGTGATGACCGACGGCCGCAACGACGACGCCGACGGCCCCACGCTCGACGCGACCGTGGCGGCGCTGCGCCGCGAGTACGACCCCGGGCGCCCCGTGCAGATCATCGTGATCGGGTTCGGCGCCGACGTCGACCCGGCCGAGCTGCGGCGGATCACCGAGGTCACCCGCGGCGGCGTGCACATCGCCCGGGACCCGGCGGACATCCGCAAGATCTTCGGGACGGCCATGGCCCGCCGCATGTGCGCCCCCGACTGCTGACCCCCGGCTTCCGGGCCGGCGGCGGCCCTTGGCGGCCGACCGCCCGAGCCCGGCGGTCGGCTTCCGGCGGCGGGCCGCCGGGCGGCGCGGCCGTTCAGTCGCCGGACAGGTGGCGGGAGCCGAGGGCCAGGACGACCTCCACCAGGTCGCGGGGACGGCCCAGCCGCCGGCCGGTGAGGTTCTCGACGCGGCGCAGCCGGTTCAGCACGGTGTTGTGGTGGCAGTACAGGCGGGTCGCGGCGCGGGCGGCCGACCCGTCGCACTCCAGCCAGGCGGTCAGGGTCTCGATCAGCACGTCGCGGGTCCCGGGGTCCAGCTCGGCCAGCGGGCCCAGCACCCGCTCGTGCAGCCTGCCCGCCAGCTCCGGCTGCGACACCAGCAGCGCCTCGGGCAGGCGCCGGTCGATGCGGGCGATGTCCGGCTCGCCCGGACGGCAGGTGCGCAGCGCCAGCTCGGCGAGCCAGCGCGCCGAGCCGAGGTCGGCCAGACCGTCCACGACGGCGCTGACGCCCGCGTGCGCGCGCAGGTGCGGGCGCAGCGCCGCCTCCAGGTCGTCCAGACCGGCCTCGCCGAGATCGACCACCGCCACCTGCGCGTCGGCGCGCACCCGCCAGATGAACCGCATGCCGCCCGCGGCCGGGTCGGCGAGCCGGACCGGTTCGTCCTGGCGCAGCATCACCACGGCGTAGCGGCCGCTGGGCGGCAGGCCGAGCACGGACACCGCCGTGGCGATCAGGCCGCCGTCGCCGCGGCCCTCCAGCAGCGCGTCCACGACGGCGTTGACCCGCTCCACGCTGCGCCGCAGCAGCTCGTACTCGGTGCGGTGGTAGGCCGCCGCGGCGGTGCTGGACTGCTGGTCGATGGCCTGCCAGGTGCGGGTCGCCTGCCGGACGAGCGCGGGCACGTGCGCGGGGTCGTCCTCGGTGACGGTCTCCACCAGCGCGTCCCAGAACACGGTGCCCGCCAGCCGGTAGGAGCGCAGCAGCCGGTCCAGCGGCAGGCCCTGCTCGGCGCGGCGGCGGCCGAGCTCCTCGGCCCACGCCAGGTCGGCGCGGCCCCGGCCGGAGTCGAGGATCGCCGCGAGGCCGTGGCCGAGGCCGGTGTGGCAGACCTCCCACAGGTCCTCGCGCGACCCGCTGGGGCGGTCGCCGCCCTCGCCGCTGAGGATCTCGCCGACCAGCCGTCCCGCGAGATCGGGCAGCCGCTTGCGCAGCCGCGCCACCGCCCGGCGGACGATCGCCCGGTCGGCGCCGTCGGGCACCGTCGTGAGCATCGCCATGCGCGCCTCCTCGAACGCCACCGCAGGTGCCGCCGCAGGGCGCTCATGGTCGCATCCGGGCGGGGCCGTGACCAGACCCAGACCCGCCGCATTGTGAGCGCTCACAACCGCGGGCGGCGCCGGTTGCGTCCGCTCCCCGTATTAGAACGGCGCTCTAGACCTGCCCCGCCGACCCGTGTTGGTGTGAGCCTCCCCACCCCCCGCGACGCGACCGCGAGGAGGCACAGGTGCGCGTACGGCATGGTCCCGGGGCCGCTTTGAGCGTGAGCGGCCTGACCGTCGACTACGGCCCCGTCCGAGCCCTGCGGGAGGTGTCCCTGGAGGTGCCCGAGGGCGGGTTCGTGGCCGTCCTCGGCGGCAACGGCGCGGGCAAGAGCACGCTGCTGCGGGCCGTATCCGGCGTGCTGGGGTTCCACGGCGGGACGGTGCGCGCCGGCGACATCACCGCCGGCGGACGGCCGCTGCGCGGCCTGCGCCCCGACCAGATCGTCGCCGCCGGCGTCGTCCAGGTACCCGAGGGGCGCGAGGTGTTCGCCCGCATGACCGTCGGCGAGAACCTGCGCGCCGGGGCGCTGGGCGTCCGGCGCGACCGGCGCCGCACGGCCGCCATCCGCGCGCGCGTGCTGGAGTTGTTCCCGGTGCTGGCCGAACGCGACCGGCAGAAGGCGGGCCTGCTGTCGGGCGGCGAGCAGCAGATGCTCGCGATCGGCCGGGCGCTGATGGCCGAGCCGCGGCTGCTGCTGCTCGACGAGCCGTCCCTCGGCCTGGCGCCCATCATGGTCGAGCGGATCGCCGAGACGATCGCCGCGATCAACCGGCACGGCACCGCCGTGCTGCTGATCGAGCAGAACGCGGCGCTGGCGCTGGAGCTGGCCGCGCACGCCTACGTGCTGGAGGTCGGCCGGGTCGCGCTGTCCGGGCCGTCCGCCGAACTGGCCGCCTCCGAGGAGGTCCGCCGCCGCTACCTGGGCGGGGCCGACGCGGACGACGACGAGCCGGCCGGCGTCCCGGAGCGGACCTTGGCGAGGTGGGCCGGATGACCGCCGCACCGGTCGCCCCCGAACTGGCGGTCACCGGGCTGACCGTGCGGTTCGCCGGCCTCACCGCGCTGGACGACGTCGGCTTCACCGTCACGCCCGGCAGCATGCACGCGCTCATCGGCCCCAACGGCGCGGGCAAGTCCACCTGCTTCAACGTGCTGTCGGGCGTCTACCGGGCCGCGGCGGGCAGCGTCCGGCTCGGCGGCACCGAGCTGACCGGCCTGCCGCCGCACCGCATCGCCGCGCTCGGCGTGGCCCGCACGTTCCAGAACCTCGCGCTGTCGCCCCGGCTCAGCACGGCCGACAACCTGATGCTCGGCCGCCACCGCCTCACCCGCGCCGGGTTCGTCGCCTGCGGGCTGCGGCTGCCCGCCGCACGCCGCGAGGAGCGCCGCCACCGCGCCCGGGTCGCCGAGATCGCCGAGTTCGTCGGCGTCGCCGAGCACCTCGACCGGCCCGTCGGGCTGCTGCCGTACGGGGTGCAAAAGCGCGTCGAGCTGGCCCGGGCGCTGTGCCTGGAGCCGCGCGTGCTGCTGCTGGACGAGCCGGTCGCCGGGATGAACGCGCCGGAGCGGCGCGCGATGGCCGCCGTGCTGCGCCAGGTCCGCGCCTCGCTCGGCATCTCGATCCTGCTGGTGGAGCACGACATGGACCTGGTCGCCCGGCTGGCCGACGAGGTCACCGTCCTGGACTTCGGCCGCCGCATCGCCACCGGCACGCCCGCGGCCGTCCGCCGCGACCCGCAGGTCATCCGCGCCTACCTGGGCACCCCCCGCACCGCCACGGCCGGGGCCGCCGAAACCGTGGGGACCACCGACACCGCGGGGACTGCCGACACCGTGGAGACCGCCGGCGCGGCCGGAGCCGCCGACACTGCCGGAACCGCCGACACGGCCGCCGGGATCGCCGGCGCTGCTGGGACCGCCGGGACGGCTGCCGGGGCCGACGGCGCCGCCGGAATCGCTGGCACGGCCGCCAGGACCGCCGACACTGCCGGGACCGCCGATGCGGCTACCGGGACCGACCGGACTGCTGACACCGCCGGATCCGCTGGTGCTGCCGGCACAGCCGACACGGTCGGGACGGCCTCCCGGACCGCCGGCGCTGCAGGCGCTGACGGGACCGGCGGCACGGCCGGCGCCGGCGCAAGCGGCGAGGTCGATGAAGCCGCCGGGGCCTCGGCGGCGGCCGGGGAGGGGGAGCAGCGGTGAGCACGGTCGTGGAGGTCCTGGTCAACGGGCTGGCGTCCGGTGCGGTGTACGCGCTCATCGCGCTCGGCTTCGTGGTGATCTTCAAGGCCACCGAGGTGATCAACTTCGCCCATCCGTCGCTGCTGCTCGCGGGCGGCTACCTGGTCGCGGTGCTGCACGACGACATCGGCTTCGCCGGCGCCGTCCTGGCGGGCGTCGCGGCGACGGCGGCACTGGCGGCGCTGGTGGAGCTGGTGGTCCTGCGCCGCGTCCGGACCGGCGGGCACGCCACGCTGAGCATCGTCACGATCGGCGTGGACATCGTCCTCACCGTCGAGCTGACCCGCCGCATCGGCACCGAGGTGCTGCCGCTCGGCGACCCGTGGGGCGACCGCGTCGTGCGGATCGGCGACGTGACGATCGCGCAGACCCGCATCGCCGCGTTCATCGTCGCGGTCGCCGTGATCGCCGCGTTCCTGCTGGCGTTCCGGTTCACCTCCTGGGGCGTGGCGATGCGCGCCGCCGCCGAGAACCGCCGGACGGCGGCGCTGATGGGCGTGCGGCTCGGCCGGGTCTCGGCGGGCGCCTGGGCCGTCGCCGGGGCGCTGGCCGCGCTCGCCGCGCTGTTCATGTGCGTGTTCCCCACCCCCGGTCTGGACCGGACGACCTCGTTCGCCGCGCTCAAGGCGCTGCCCGCCGCCGTGCTCGGCGGGATCGACTCCACCACCGGCGCCCTCGTCGGCGGCGTGCTGATCGGGATCACCGAGGCGGCCGTCGTCGGCTACCAGAACGACGTGGCGCTGTTCGGCGGCGGCTTCGCCGAGATCGCGCCCTACCTGCTGATGACCGTCGTGCTGCTCGCCCGCCCCGCCGGGCTGTTCGGAACCAGGGAGCCCGCCCGTGTCTGAGCGACGTGTGACGGCCGCCGCGGCCGCCGTCGGCCTGGCCGTGCTGCTGGCGGTGCCGTTCTACGCCGGGCCGTTCTGGTTGCAGGCCGGACTGTTCGCGATGGCCGCCGCGATCGGCGCCATCGGGCTCAACGTGCTCACCGGCGCGGCCGGTCAGCTGTCCATGGGGCACGCGTTCTTCCTCGCCGTGGGCGCCTACACCTACGTGTGGCTGGCCGCTGAGCCGGAGGAGGCCGCCGGGCGCACCCTGTCCGGGCTGGGCTGGCCCACGTGGGCGGCGGCGGTCGCGGCGGTCGCCGCCGCCGGGATCGCCGGCGGCGCGTGCAGCCCCATCGCCGGACGCCTCAAAGGCCCCGCACTGGGCATCGCGACGCTCGCACTGGTCTTCCTCGGCCAGCATGTGATGCTGCGTGCCGACTCGGTGACCGGCGGTGTCAACGGACGCGCCGTCCCGCCGATGGAGCTGCTGGGATTCCGGTTCGCCGACACCCCCGAACCGCTGTACGTGCTGGGCGTGCCGTTCGGCGGGCTGGAACGGCTCTGGTACCTGGCCCTGCTGCTGGTCGTTCTCGCCGGGCTGTTCGCGCGGGGCGTGCTGCGCTCCCGTCCCGGACGCGCGCTGAACACGATCCGCGACAACGAGATCGCGGCGGGCGCGATGGGCGTGCCGGTCGCGCGGTACCGGGCGGCGGCGTTCGTGCTGTCGTCCATGTACGCGGGCCTGGCCGGGGTGCTGGTCGCGCTGGCGTTCCAGCGGACGGTGCCCGAGTACTTCGGCCTGGCGCTGGCCCTGGACTACCTCGCCATGATCGTCATCGGCGGGCTCGGGACGGTGGCGGGCGCGGTCACCGGCGCGGTGTTCGTGTCCGTGCTGCCCATGCTGCTCACCCGCTATGGCGACGCCGTCCCCCTGGTCGCCCCGCCCGGCTCGTCCGGCGGCATGTCGCCCGCCGAGGCCGCCCGGCTGCTCTACGGCGTCGCGTTCGTCGCCGTCCTGCTGTACCTGCCCGGCGGCGTGCTCGGCCTGGCCGCGCGGATCCGGGTCCGCCTCCGCGCGCGCCGCCGCCCCGCGTCCCCCCTCCCCTCCCGACCCGAGGAGTCACCCGCATGAGAACCCTCACCGTCGCCGCGACGGCGCTGGCGCTCGCCCTGACGGCCGCCGGGTGCAGCGGCAAGGCCACCGGCGGCTCGTCCTCCGATGGCGTCAAGACCGGCCCCGGCGTCACCGACGACAAGATCACCGTGGCCGCGCTGACCGACCTCACCGGCCCCTACGCCGCGCTCGGCAAGGGCGTCACCCAGGCGCAGAAGCTCTACTTCGACCAGCTCAACGCGGCCGGCGGGGTGTGCGGACGCAAGGTCGAGCTGGTCGTCCGCGACCACGGCTACGACGTGCAGAAGGCCGTCGCCGCCTACAGCGAGGTCGCCCCCCGGTCGGCGGCGCTGCCGCAGGTCATCGGGTCGCCGATCACCAACGCGCTGCGCGCCCGGGTGGAGGCCGACCACCTGCTGACCATCCCGCAGGCGTGGGCGCACGACCTGCTCGGCAGCCGCTACATCCAGGTCACCAGCACCACCTACGACATCGACATGATCAACGGGCTGGCGTTCCTGGCGCAGGAGAAGGGCCTCAAGCGCGGCGACAAGGTCGGCCACATCTACCTGGAAGGCGACTACGGGCAGAGCGCCCTCGCCGGGTCCCGGTACGCGGCCGGCAAGCTCGGCATGACGCTGGTCGAGCAGCAGGTCAAGGCGACCGACGCGGACATGACCGCGCAGGTCGGCGCGTTCCGCAAGGCCGGGGTGAAGGCCGTGCTGGTCAGCGTCAGCCCCAAGCAGGCCGCGTCGCTGGTGGGCGTGGCGGCGGCCGCCGGGCTGGACGTGCCGTTCGCGGCGAGCAACTCGGCGTTCGCGCAGCAGCTGCTGGCCACCCCGGTCGGCGCGGCCCTGCAGAAGGACTACTACGTGCTGACCGCCGCGCCGCCGTTCAGCGCCGACATCCCGGCCGTGCGCAAGCTGGCGAGCGAATACCAGGCGGCCTACAAGGGGCAGCCTCTGGACAGCTCCGTCTACTCGGGTTACACAACGGCTGGGATCGTCGGTGAGGCGCTCAAGAAGGCGTGCGCCGGCAAGGACCTCACACGTGACGGCATCGTCAATGCCCACCGCTCCAACACCGGCTTCGACCTCGGCTTCGGCGGCGCGCCGCAGGACTTCTCCAAGTGGGACCGCCCCGCGTCGCGCGCCAGCTACATTGTCAAGCCCGACGCCAAGGCGGTGGGCGGCACCCGCATGGTGCGCGACGCCGCCGAGTCCGACCTCGCCAAGGGGTACACCGCGCCGAGCCGCGGCTGACCGCGGGCGGCCCCGGTCGGCGAGCCACTGAGCCGCGAGCCGCATCGCACGAGCGGCATCCGGCTGGAGGTGCGACATGACCCTCGGAACCGACCTCGCCCCAACGACCACCACCCCCCTCTACGGGCGGGACCAGGAGATGGCGGCCCTGCGCGGGCTGCTCGCCCGGGCTCGCACCGGACACGGCGGCGCGCTGGCGATCGCCGGGCCGCCCGGCATCGGCCGCACCGCCCTGCTGGAAGCGGTCGTCCGCCAGGCGCCGCCCCGGTTCCGCACCGTCGGCACCCGGGGCATCCTGCAGGAGATCGCCGTGCCGTACGCGGGTCTGCACCGGCTGCTGCGCCCGCTGGCGGACGCGGCGCGGCGGTCGTCCCCCGCGCAGGACTCCCGGCACGCCGACGTGCTCGCCCCGCTGCTCGGGCACGGCGGCCGCGTCACGGCCGCGCCGTTCACCCTGTACACCGCCGTGTGCGGGCTGCTGGCCGAGGCGGCGGCCGCCCGTCCGCTGCTGTGCTGGGTGGACGACGCGCACCTGCTCGACCGGGTGTCGCTGGAGGCGCTGACGTATGCGGCGCGGCGCGTCCGCGGCGAGCGTGTGGCCATGGTGTTCACCGTGTGCGGGTGGGACGGCCCGGCCGACGTGCCCCGGCTCACCGTCCCCCCGCTGGACGACGCCGCCTCGATGCGCCTGCTGGACCGGCTCACCCGGGGCCTGATCCGGGAGGAGCTCGCCGAGGAACTCGTCGAGCTGGCCGCCGGCCGTCCGCTGGCACTGGTCGAGCTGGCCGAGGCGCTGACCCCCGGGCAGCTCGCGGGCACGGCGGCGCCGCCCCGGGCGCTGCCCGCCGGCAGCCGCCTGCGCGCCCGCTACCGGCGGCGCTACCTCGGCCTGCCGCCCGGGGCCCGGCGGCTGGTGCTGCTGGCGGCCGCCGACGACCGGCTCGACCTGGACACCCTCGCCCGCGCCGCCGACCTCGCCGACCTGGACGCGGCGCTCGGCTCCGGACTGCTGCGAGTGGACGGGCAGGCCGTGGAGGTGCCGCCGCTCGTCCGGTCGTCGGTGTACGCCGACGCCCCGCCCGCCGAACGGCGGTGGGCGCACGCGCGGCTCGCGGACGTCCTCGACCAGGAGGGGCAGCGGGCCCGGCGGTGCCGCCACCGCGCCGCCGCCGCGGACCGCCCGGACGACTCCCTCGCCGACGAGCTCGCCGACGCCGCCGCCTCCGCCCGCGCGACCGGCCAGTACCTGGACGCCTCGCGCACCTGGCAGCGCGCCGCCGAACTCACCACGGGCCTGGACCTGAAGGCCGACCGGTACGTGTCCGCCGCCGCCGACGCGTGGACGGCCGGACTGCCCCGCCGGGCCCGCGCGATGCTGCGTCCCGTGCTGCCGTTCGCCGACACCCCCGAGCGGCTCGGCCGCGCCCGGCTGCTCCAGGGCGAGATCGAGCTGTACGACGGGACGCCCGCCATCGCCGCCGGGATCCTGCGCGAGGCCGCCGGCCGCCTCGCCGACGCGGACCCCACGCTCGCCGCCACCACCTTGATGAAGGCCGCGCACGCCGCCGAATCGGGCGGCGACCTGCACTCGTTCGCCGCCATCGCCGACCACGCGGCGGCCCTCCACGCGCGGGGCCCGGTCGCCGAGCTGGTGTCCGCGCACCTCGTCGGCTTGGCGGCGACCTTCCGGGAACGGTTCGACGTCGCGTCCCGGAACCTGGCCAGGGCACTGGAACTCGCCGACCGGACCGACGACTGCACGGCCGTCATGTACGCGGCGTACGCCGCCATAGTGGTCGGTGACGGACGGCACGCCCGGGAACTGGCCGCACGGGCGTTGGCGAGCGCGCGCTGCGGCGGCGCGCGCGTCCTGGAGCCGCAGGCGCTGGCGATCCTCGCCCACACCGAACTGTTCCTGGGCCGCTACCCGGCGGCGACCGCCATCGCCCGGGAGGGGCTGCATCTGGCCCGCGCCGCCGGGCAGCGCAACATCGCCGCCGACCACCTGGCCACGATCGCGCTGGTCACCGCGTTCCGCGGCGACCGCGCCGCCACGCTCGGCCACCTCGACGGGCTCAACGACACCGTGGGACGCCACGGGCTCGCCCGTCCCGCCGCATACGGGTCCTGGGCCCTGGCGTGCCTGGACCTGGCCGACGACCGCCCCGCCGACGCGCTGGCCCGGCTGCGGCTGCTGACCGGCACCGACTCGGCCCATCCCGCCGTCCGCGTGCTGGCCATCGCCCACCTGGTGGAGGCCGCCGCCCGCTGCGGCCGCCGGGACGAGGCCCGCCGCGCGTTCGAGGTGTACGACCGGTGGGCGCGCAACACCTGCAGCCCCGGACGGCGCGCCCTCGCCCACCGCTGCCACGCCCTGCTCGCCGACGACGAGGACACGGCCGCCGAGCACTTCGAGGAGGCGCTGCGGCTGCACGGCCACTGCGACGCGACGTTCGAGCTGGCCCGCACGGAACTGCTGTACGGCCACCGGCTGCGCCGCGACCGCCGCCCCCGGGAGGCCCGGGGCCACCTGCGCACCGCCGTGCAGATCTTCGCCAACTACGACGCGGCGGCATGGGCCGAGCGCGCCCGGGCCGAGCTGCGCGCGGCGGGGGACGCGGTGGACGGCGGCGGCACGGCCGGCCTGAACCGGCTGACCGCTCAGCAGCTCCAGATCGCCCGGCTCGTCGCCGCAGGGGCCACCAACCGCGAGATCGCCGCCCGCCTCACGATCAGTCCTCGCACTGTCGATCATCATCTCCGCAATGTCTTCTCCCGGTTGGGCATCCGCTCACGTGTGGAACTGGCCCGCCTGCTCACCTGAAACCACCGGCGCCCTACCGAACGTCCACGCGCACCACCGTGGAGGTAGCCGCCAACCACAACGCACCTGTATTACGGCCCGCCAGACGTCCACCCGAGCCGCCGCACCGGTCTTCGCGAACTACAACACGGCAGTGTCGGCCGAACGCGCCCAGGCTGAACTGCGTTGGGCGGGAACCGGACGGCGGTGCGGCCGGAGTGGAGCGGTCGGCTGCTCGGTAGCTGTGGTTGGCCGTCTTGTTGCAGTGATTGCGGTCCTTGCGAGGCCGGTGGCCATTTGTGTGTTGCTGTGCGGGTCTTCGCGAACTGTGACGCGGCGGTGTGGGCGTAGCGCGCCTGGGGTGAGCGGGCGGGGGGGGTGGCGGTGGCATGGCCAAGTAGGGGTGACCGCCCTGCAGTTGCGGATCGCTTGGCTTGTCGCCGTGACCGCCGTCTACCCCGCGCCGTGGTCAGGCGACGGTAAAGCCGCCGTCGACGGGGAGGATCGTGCCGGTCACGTATGTGGCGTCGATCAGGTGGCAGATCGCTTGGGCGACGTCCTCGGGGCGGCCCACCCGCTTGACCGCGAGCCCGCCCGCTGCCTCCTCGAATTGCGCCTGCTTCTGCTCCTCCGGCAGGAAGGACCACCACGGCGTGTCGATGACACCCGGCGCCACGGCGTTGACACGGACCGGTGACAGCTCGGCCGCCAGCGGCGAGACGATCCGTTCGATCGCCCCGTTCACCGCCGCCAGCACCGTCGTGCCGGGCACCGCCGCACGTGCGGTCGCCGCCGAGACGAAGGTGATCGAACCGGTGACCCGGGCGTGCCGTACGGCCGCGAGATAGCCGAACAGCTTGCCCTCGAACGCGGCGCGGACATCGGCCGCCGCGACGTCGCGGATCGGCCCCAGGCCCACCGGACCCGGGCTGAACGCCGCCACCAGGTGGTCGAACTCCCCGACGCGTCCGAAGAACGCCGCAAGATCCTCCTCGGACGTGCCGTCGACCGCCTCCGCTGCGGTCACCCGGTCTTTGACAGCGGCGAGCCGGTCCGGATCGCGACCGGTGACGATCACCTCCGCGCCCTCGGCGGCCAGCCGCTCGGCGGTGGCCAGGCCGATGCCGGAGGTGCCACCCAAGATCACTGCACGCATCACGCACTCCTTTTCGAGACTTGGCGTCTCGATACTAATTCGAGACTGGGCGTCTTGTAAACTGCGGGCATGACCGAGCAGCGGCGTCCCGGTCGACCACGCAGCGAGGCGGCGCGGCGGGCGATCCTCGACGCGGCCATGCGGGAGCTGGAGGAGCACGGGTACGCCGCGCTGACCGTCCAGGGGATCGCGGCGCGGGCGGGCGTCGGCAAGCAGACGATCTACCGGTGGTGGCAGTCCAAGGCGGACGTGGTCCTGGACGCCCTGATCGACATGGCGGACACGCACATCGCCGTCCCGGACCGGGGGTCGCTGCCGGAGGACCTGATGGCGTTCCTGAAGGCCACGTTCGACCAGCGCGGCCGCCGTCCCGTGCTGATCGGCCTGATGGCGCAGGCGCTGCTCGACCCCGCGTTCGCCCGAGCCTTCCGCGACCGCTTCCTGGCCAGCCGCCGCGCCGCGATGCGCAAGATCCTGGAACGGGCCGCCACCCGGGGCGAGGTCGCACCCGACATCGACCCGGAGACGGTGATCGACGTCGTGTACGGGGTGCTGTGGTACCGGCTGATGCTCAACCACGCCCCGTTGGACGAGACGGCGAGCAGCCAGATCTCCGACCTGCTCCTACGCGGCATCACCCGCGACCGCTGAGCCCCCGACCGAGATCCCGCAGGTCGCTGCGACTCACCTCCGGACAACATTTCTGGAGGTCGCATCCACCGTGCGGACACCGCGCATCGGCGTCGCCCTGCCGATCGTCGCCCCGTACGCCGGTCCCGAGGCCATCGTGACCATCGCCCAGGCCGCTGAACGGCTGGGATTTTCACGCCGTGTCGGCCGCCGACCGGCTCCTCATTCCGGTCGGACCGCACTGGAACAACGACGCGGGCCTGCCCGAGGCGCGCGTCTGGGAGTAGCCGGAGATGCTCACCTGGGCGGCGGCTTGCTCCCGGCGCATCCGGGTGATGACGGGCATCGTGAACTCGATCTTCCAGCCGCCGATCGTGCTCCGGCCTCAGGGCGGCTCGTGCACGCGGACCGGGGGCGGATGGGCAGCCCCCTTGAGGCCGCTGTCGGGGGCTGGCCGGCGGCATCGATGCATTTCGGATCGATGCGTCCGACGGGCATATGGGTGCATTACATCCGGGCCCATGACGTGCACGATCACGCGTTTTAGCCTGTGGGTGTCGCCGATGCGCGGGAGGTGCCGGGTCGGATGCATGACGAGGTCACCATCGGGGCCCGGCTACGGGCTTTGCGGCGTTGGCGGGGGATGACGCAATCGCAGCTTGCGGACCAAGCGGGCTTGTCGACCTCGTTCATATCGATGGTCGAGCACGGTCATCGGATGCTCGACCGGCGGTCGCACATCTCTGCTGTCGCCGCCGCGCTGCGGGTGTCGGAGGTCGATCTGACCGGCCAGCCCTACATGACCGCCGACGATGGGAAGAACGGGCCGCACGCCAAGATCGCCGCTATGCGGAGGGCGCTGGCGACGAACGAGATCGGTGACGCTCTCATCGACCGGGCGCGGTCTCCGGCGCAACTGCAAGACATCTTTTATGGGCGCACCACGGTAGAGGTGGGCGACGGCCGTGTCACCACGGTGCCCGAACTTCGGCAGGAGTCCAATCTCGCGGTCCTGGGGGGCCTTCTGCCCGACATGATCGATGAGATTCACTGCCTCGTCGCGACGGCTCGTGACGAGCGGCAGCGCGCGGACGCGCTCAGGCTGCTCGTCGAGGTGGTGCACCCGGCGGCCTTCGTCTGCTCCATCCTCGGCTACCCCGATCTGGCGCGGCTCGCGGCGGTGCAGGCGGCGGAGGCGGCCCGCTGCCTGGATGATCCGGTCTATCAGGGCGTCGCCGACTTCATGCGGGCGATGACCGCGCCGCGGGCCGGATCGTGGGACCGCATCCTGAAGATCAGCGAAGACGCCGTGAACAGGCTGGAACCCCACGTCACCGATGAAGTCGGCATCCAGGTGTACGGCATGCTCCACCTGACGGCCGCCCTCGCCGCGTCCGCCAACTCCCACCGCATGGATTGCGTGAACGCCCATTTGGCCGAGGCTGCGGATCTGGCCGGGCGCCTCTCCGGGGGCGGAAATGCGTTCGGGCTGTCCTTCAACGCTGTGAATGTCGGCGTGTGGCAGGTCATGGTCGCCGCCGAATCCGGGGACTATCCGACGGCCGTGGGGTTGGCGCGCGACGTCGACGTGTCGCCGCTGCCCAGGAACCGGCGATGCCAGTTCAACCTTGAGGTCGGGCGTTCCCTGGCGCATCAGCGTGGCAAGGAACGCGAGGCGGTCATGACGCTGAAGCAGGCTGAGAACGCCGCGCCGCAGCGTATGCGCAACAGCACGGCGGCCCGCGAGACCGTGACCTACCTGCTGGGCAGAGTCAGAGCCACGGGACTCGCGCGCGAGCTGCGGGCATGGCCTCGCGCATGGGCATCCCGCACTGACAGCCCGGGCCTGGCTGCGGCGTGGGCGCCTTCCGCGTCATGCGTGACCGTGTTCGTGGCCGGGCCCGCTCGCTGCTGGGTTCGCCGTCTCACTCACGGTTTTGCTGGTCGGTGATGAGGCGCCCGCAGTTCCACAGTTCGGCAACGTGGTAGGCGAACCGGTCGAAGAGGCCGTCTTCCTGGTGGCGCTGCACATGCAGCATGGGGGAGTCGTGGCCGACCAAGTGCGCCAGATGCGGCGTCACGAGCATCTCATCGTCGAAGACGAAGACGCTCATAGCGATGTGCTCATCGCCGAAGCGGACTTCGATCCCCGGGACGTCGATGATCTTTGACAACTCGTCAAGGGTGATCTTGATTCGGGTGCTCACGGTCAGGGGCACCTGCTCGAGTTCCTCCCGGCGCCGCGTGACGTCGCTTTCGGGATCTCCGAGCAAGAAGCGGACTCGGCATCCCCGCTCGGCCTTGCGGCGGAGGACGGTCCGGAGGCTGGGGATCTCCAGCCACAGGAAGTAGTTGGTGTATCCCGCGAACGTAAGTTCCCTGCCCGCTTCGCTGATAAGTCGACGCCAGACGGACTTCGGACAAGCCGACCGATAGGGGTATACCGCCACGATTTCGCGGTCTGGTCCGGTCTTCACGTTCTTGCGGATGACGTCGGGCCACAGCACGGCCTCATCAACTCCCAAGACCTCTGAAGCTGCCCATCGGTGACGCGGGTGCGGCGTGCGACCTTCATCCGCTACCCACCGGGACACGGTCTTAACGTCAACCTGACACGCTTCGGCTAGTTCCTGCTCTGTCAGTTTGGCACTGTTCATGGCCTGCCGCAGTGCGTCGTTGGCCACAGCCGGCCCCCTCGGTTGGACGTCTGGGACGTTCTTAAACGGTAACGCGAAAACGTCCTGGACGTCCCGGGAACGGTGTTCAAGCGTCCGGCAAAGAGGGCGCATCCTCATGAGACGCAAAACGAGGCGGGCTCGGACGCAGCGATTGCCCCGTTGGCCGAGTCCTTGACCGGAGGGAGTTCCGGCCTATGCCCGATCTTAGGGGCGAAAAAGACTACTTCAATCAGTTGGCGGTGTTGGGTACATGTTTGTCCGCAAGTCGAATGGTCGTGGACTACACCGCCTACGGGCTGAAGGCACAGAACCCGGTGGCGGTTGCGCTTCCTGCGGCTCGTGCTCTGCTGGCGAGACGGCCGGAGGACGTGATCGCGAGGGAAATCGAACGAACGACGGGTTGGGTGGTGTGGTTCGGCCGTGTCACCGGGCACTACTGGGCGACGCCCCGGGTGCCGCACCCGTGGGCTCGCCTGCTGGAGAGCGACTCCCCGGATGGTCTGAGAGCGGCCATCGGTCAGGTGGAGATGTTCTACGGCGGCGTCGCGCCGCTGTGAGGGGAGCCGCGCTCGCGTTGCGGTGCCGTGTCCCAGAGGTGACGGTGGCGCTGGTGGCGGTTCCGGAGGGCGAGACAGCGTCACGGGGTGAGGTGCTGCGTGTGACGTATCGGCAGTGGGACCCGGGATATCGCCTGGGACAGCAACACCGGGGCTTGCGTGTCACGCAGGCCCTTCGCGGGTGAGTGAGCCTTTTCCATCCTGATCACGCTGGTCACGGGGTTGTCGCGGTCTCGGTG
>NZ_BAABDO010000041.1:0-47814 GCF_039539665.1 Actinomadura keratinilytica | reverse complement strand
GCCGCGCCGTGCGCGCGGCCGGGCGGCGGCGAGCCCGGCCGGAGTGAACACGGCCGCGAGCACGGCCGCGCAGAGCACGGCCGCGGCGACGCGCCGGCCCGCTGGTCCGGCCCCGACTGGGACCGCGCGGTCGAACTGATCGGCAAGGCCGACGAGATCTGCCTGGCCTGCCATGTGACCCCCGACGGGGACGCGCTGGGTTCGATGCTGGCGCTGGCGCTGGCGCTGCGGTCCCTGGGCAAGCGGGTGCTGGCCTCGTTCGGCGAGCCGTTCACCGTCCCGACGAGCCTGCGCTTCCTGCCCGGCCAGGACCTGCTGGTCGAGCCGTGGCGGATGCCCGCCGCCCCGCAGCTGATGATCGCGCTGGACACCGCGGCGGCGGACCGGCTGGGATCGCTGGCGCCCCGGGTGCGCGCCGCCGCCACGCTGATCGTCCTGGACCACCACGCGTCCGGCGGCGGGTTCGGCGTCCGCGGGCCCGAGCAGGTCCGGCTGGTGGACCCCGAGGCGGCGGCCACCGCCATGCTGGTGGACGAGCTGATCCGGCTGCTGCGCGTCCCGCTCACCCGCGACATCGCCCTCGGCCTGTACGCGGGGCTGGCCAGCGACACCGGCTCGTTCCGGTACCGGTGCACCACGCCCGCCGTGCACGCGATGGCGGCGCGGCTGCTGGAGGCGGGGGTGCGCCCCGACGAGGTGAGCCGCGAGCTGTGGGACCGCGCGTCGTTCGGCTACCTGCAGGTGCTGGCGGGCGCCCTCGGCCGGGCCCGGCTGGACCGCGACGCCGCGGGCGGCCTGGGCCTGCTGTGGACGGCGATCAGCCGGGACGACCGGACCGACCGCGGCGTGCCCTACGACCAGCTCGAAGGCGTCATCGACCAGCTGCGGCGGGCCGACGACGCCGAGGTCGCGGTGGTGTGCAAGCAGACCGACGACGGCGACTGGTACGTCTCCACCCGGTCCCGGGGCCGGGTCGACGTGGGCGGCGCGTGCGGCGAGCTCGGCGGCGGCGGGCACCGCACCGCCGCGGCGTTCACCGCCACCGGCGAGCCCGCCGACACCATCGACCGGCTGCGCGCCGTGCTGCGCGGCCCCGGCGACCAGCGCGACCACGGGGGGACGGGGTGAGCGACCGCACGCGGATCTCGGGGCTGGTCGTCGTCGACAAGCCCGCCGACTGGACCAGCCACGACGTGGTCGGCCGCATGCGGCGGCTGGCCGGCACCCGGCGGGTCGGGCACGCCGGCACCCTCGACCCGATGGCCACCGGCGTGCTGGTGGTCGGGGTGGGCGCGGCGACCCGGCTGCTGGGGCATCTGGCCCTGACGGAGAAGGCCTACGACGCCACGATCCGGCTCGGCCAGACCACCAACACCGACGACGCCGAGGGCGAGATCACCGCCACCGCCTCGGCCGCGGGCGTCACCGACGAGGCCCTGCACGCCGGGGTGGCGGCGCTCACCGGGCCGATCAGCCAGGTGCCGCCGCAGGTCAGCGCCATCAAGGTGGACGGCAAGCGCGCCTACCGGATGGCCCGCGAGGGCAGGCAGGTGGCGCTGGCGGCCCGTCCGGTGACGGTGCACGCGTTCACCGTCACCGCCGTGCGCCGCCACGGCGACCTGGTGGACGTGGACGCGTCGGTCACCTGCTCGTCCGGCACCTACATCCGGGCGCTGGCCCGCGATCTGGGCGCCGCGCTCGGCTGCGGCGGCCATCTGACCGCGCTGCGCCGCACCCGCGTCGGCCCCTACGACCTGGCCATGGCCCGCACCCTGGACCAGCTCGCCGAGAAGCTGGAGGTCATGCCGATGGCCGAGGCGGTGGCGGCCGCGTTCCCGCGCCGGGAGGTGTCGGCCGACGAGGCGCGCAAGGTCGTGCACGGCGGGCGGCTGCCCGCGGCGGGCCTGGGGCCGGGGCCGGTCGGGGTGTTCGCGCCCGACGGGACGCTGCTGGCGCTGATGGAGGAGCAGGGCAGGGTCGCCAAGCCGCTGGCCGTGTTCGCCCCCTAGCGGTGCGTCCGCCTTTGTTGCCTCCGAGTAAACTTCGTCGCGGTCCGGCGGGTTTCGCGTCATGAGGCGGCCCCCTCGGTCGTGCGGCGGGGCGGCGCATGGCAGTCTGTGATGCGACAGGGAAGACCGGGCAGGCAGGTTCCGACGCAGGGGAGTGCATGGTGCGGCGCTGGCATGGCCTCGACGAGGTTCCCGCCGACTGGGGCAGGTCGGTCGTCACCATCGGCGTGTTCGACGGCGTCCACCGGGGGCACCAGCGGATCGTGGGCCGGGCCGCCGAGCTGGCCCGCGAGCGCGGGCTGCGGTCGGTGGTGATCACTTTCGATCCGCACCCCGACGAGGTGGTCCGCCCCGGCACCCATCCGCCGCTGCTGGCGTCCACCGCGCGCCGCATCGGCCTGCTGGAGGGCCTCGGCACCGACGCGGTGGTCGTGGTGCCGTTCACGCTGGAGCTGTCGAAGGTGCCGCCGGACGAGTTCGTCCAGTCGGTGCTGGTGGACCGGCTGCACGCGGCGCACGTGATCGTCGGCGAGGACTTCCGGTTCGGCCACAAGGCCAAGGGCGACGTGGCGCTGCTGCGCGAGCTGGGGGAGAAGTACGACTTCACCGCCGAGGGCATGCCGCTGGTGGCCGACGGCGACACGATCTCCTCCACCTCCATCCGCGCCCGGCTGGAGCAGGGCGACGTCGAGGGCGCCGCGCACGCGCTGGGCCGCCCGCACCGCGTGGAGGGCGTGGTGGTGCGCGGGCACATGCGCGGCCGCGCGCTGGGCTTCCCCACCGCCAACCTGGAGACCCAGCCGCACACCGCGATCCCCAGCGACGGCGTCTACGCCGGGTGGCTGGTGGGCGACTCCGACCGGTATCCGGACTTCCGCTGGCCCGCCGCGATCTCCATCGGCACCAACCCCACGTTCGAGGGCGGCGGCGAGCGCACCGTGGAGGCGTACGCGCTCGACCGCGACGACCTGGACCTGTACGGCGAGCACATGGCCGTGGACTTCCAGGCCCGCCTGCGCGACACGCTGAAGTTCGACTCGGTCGAGGCGCTGATCGAGCAGATGCACCGGGACGCGGAGCGCACCCGCGAGATCACCGCGGACGCGACGTAGCCCCGGCGGCCGCGCGGTCCGCGGCGCCGCGCAGGGGCCGTCCGGGCCCTGCGAGGGCCGTACGGGGCGAAGCGGGGCGATCACCATCCGTCAAGGGGCGGAGGTCGGTGCACAAGCCGGGCATGGTACGGTGAAGAGTCGCCGGAACCATACCGGCCGGTGGGCTGCACCCTCATGCGGCTCGCCCCCTTTATTCCTGAACGCATCATGCGGACCCGGACGCCCGGCGGGGCGCGGGATCTGCGGATGACGATCTCATTGAAGGAGCCACGTGCCGCTCGACACCGCTACCAAGCAGAAGATCATCGCCGAGTTCGCGACCACTGAGGGTGACACCGGATCCCCGGAGGTCCAGGTCGCGCTGCTGACCAGGCGGATCAACGACCTGACCGAGCACCTCAAGGAGCACAAGCACGACCACCACAGCCGCCGCGGCCTGCTGCTGCTGGTCGGCCAGCGTCGCCGGCTCCTGAAGTACCTGCAGAACAAGGACATCAACCGCTACCGGCGGCTGATCGAGCGCCTCGGTCTGCGCCGTTAGGACGGTGGGGGGAGCGGCTCGCTCGGGGCCGCTCCCTCCGACTATTCGCCCCCGGCGGGTGTGAACCGCCCGGGGCCGGACAACTGAAGACAGAAGAGAGCCTCGCGGACTTCCCCCTGGTGCGGGCCGGTCCTCGGTAGTGGCTCCCGGATCATGCCTCCGCCGGAGACGGGTGGCGGCGCGCGAGAACGTGGGAGATCCGGGCGCTTCGATCGAAGACCGGCACAGCGCGACATCCACGGGAACCGGGCCGCGAGGGCGCACGAGAAACCAAGGAGATTCCCGTGACCGAGATTCCCGTGAGCCAGGGCGCGCGCATGGAAGGGGCGCACAGCTCCGCGGCCGTGATCGACAACGGTCCGCTCGGCACCCGCGTCGTCCGGTTCGAGACCGGCCGGCTGGCCCGCCAGGCCGCCGGCTCGGCCGTCGCCTACCTCGACGACGAGACGATGGTGCTGTCGGCGACCACCGCGTCCAAGAAGCCGAAGGAGAGCCTGGACTTCTTCCCGCTGACGGTGGACGTCGAGGAGCGGATGTACGCCGCCGGGCGCATCCCCGGCTCGTTCTTCCGCCGCGAGGGCCGCCCGTCCGAGGACGCCATCCTCACCTGCCGGCTGATCGACCGGCCGCTGCGCCCCTCGTTCGTCAAGGGGCTGCGCAACGAGATCCAGATCGTCGCGACGGTCCTGGCGCTGCACCCCGACCACCTGTACGACGTGGTCGCGATCAACGCCGCGTCGCTGTCCACCCAGCTGGCCGGGCTGCCGTTCTCCGGCCCGATCGGCGGCGTGCGCGTGGCGCTGATCGACGGCCGCTGGGTCGGCTTCCCCACCCACCCCGAGCTGGAGCGGGCCACCTTCGACATGGTGGTGGCCGGCCGGGTGCTGGAGGACGGCGACGTCGCGATCATGATGGTGGAGGCCGAGTCCACCCGCGACACCCTGGCCCTGGTGGCCGAGGGCGCCGTGGCCCCCACCGAGGAGACGGTGGCCGAGGGCCTGGAGGCCGCCAAGCCGTTCATCGCCGCGCTGTGCAAGGCGCAGTCCGAGCTGGCCGCCAAGGCCGCCAAGCCCGTCGCCGAGTACCCGCTGTTCCCCGACTACCAGGACGACGTGCTGGAGGCGGTCAACGCCACCGTGGCCGCCGAGCTGGCCGAGGCGCTGACGATCGCCGACAAGCAGACCCGCGAGAACCGGCTGGACGAGATCAAGACGTCCGCGCTGGAGAAGCTGGCCCCCGACTTCGAGGGCCGGGAGAAGGAGATCCCCGCCGCGTTCCGCGCCGTGACCAAGCGGCTGGTGCGCGAGCGGATCATCCGCGACGGGGTGCGCATCGACGGCCGCGGCGTCAAGGACATCCGCAGCCTGGCGGCCGAGGCGCACGTGATCCCGCGGGTGCACGGCTCGGCGCTGTTCGAGCGCGGCGAGACCCAGATCCTGGGCGTGACGACGCTGAACATGCTGCGCATGGAGCAGACGATCGACACGCTCAACCCCGAGCGCACCAAGCGCTACATGCACCACTACAACTTCCCGCCCTACTCCACCGGGGAGACCGGCCGGGTCGGTTCGCCCAAGCGCCGCGAGATCGGGCACGGCGCGCTGGCCGAGCGCGCGCTGATCCCGGTGCTGCCCAGCCGCGAGGAGTTCCCGTACGCGATCCGGCAGGTGTCGGAGGCGATCGGCTCCAACGGCTCCACCTCGATGGGCTCGGTGTGCGCGTCCACCATGTCGCTGCTGGACGCGGGCGTGCCGCTCAAGGCGATGGTGGCCGGCATCGCGATGGGCCTGATCCACGAGGGCGGCGAGTACGTCACGCTGACCGACATCCTCGGCGCCGAGGACGCCTTCGGCGACATGGACTTCAAGGTCGCCGGCACCCGCGATCTGATCACCGCGCTGCAGCTGGACACCAAGCTGGACGGCATCCCCGCCCAGGTGCTGGCCGCGGCGCTGCGCCAGGCCCGGGGCGCGCGGCTGGCGATCCTGGACGTGATGGCCGAGGCGATCGAGGAGCCCGCGGAGCTGAGCCCGAATGCGCCGCGGATCATCACCATCAAGGTCCCGGTCGACAAGATCGGCGAGGTGATCGGCCCCAAGGGCAAGATGATCAACTCGATCCAGGACGACACCGGCGCCGACATCACCATCGAGGACGACGGCACGATCTACGTCGGCGCCACCGACGGCCCGTCCGCCGAGGCCGCCCGGCAGGCGATCAACGCGATCGCCAACCCGCACATGCCCGAGGTGGGCGAGCGGTACCTGGGCACCGTCGTCAAGATCACCGCGTTCGGCGCGTTCGTGTCGCTGCTGCCCGGCAAGGACGGCCTGCTGCACGTCTCGCAGATCCGCAAGCTGCACGGCGGCGCCCGGATCGAGAACGTCGAGGACGTCATCAAGGTCGGCGAGAAGATCCAGGTCGAGGTGACCGAGATCGACCAGCGCGGCAAGCTGTCGCTGGTGCCGGTGGAGGTCGTCGAGCGCGAGGCCGCCGAGCGCGAGCAGGCCGCGGACCGCGGCGGGTACGGCGACGCCGCCGCGGCCGAGGACGCCGAGTCCGCCGCGGACGGCGGCCCGGCCCAGTCCGAGGGCGGCGAGCGGCGGCGTCCGCGCCGGCGTCGCACCCGCCGCGGTGGAGGCGACGACGCGGCCCAGCGCAACACCTGACCGTACGGGGGACTTCCCCCGCTGGAAGTCATGACCGACCGGCCCGCCCCATAGGCTTGGGGTTCGGCCGGTCGGCCCGTTTGGACCCGGCGTGAGGCGCCGGATCGTCCGCCCCGAGTGAATGCGAGCGACGACGTGACCCTGGCGGCGAGGGCGCAGGAGCCCGGAACGACCCATACCATCCACCCCGGCAGCGACGGTTCCGGTCCGGTCAAGCGGACGGTGCTGCCCGGCGGTCTGCGCGTGGTGACCGAGTCGATGCCGACGGTGCGGTCGGCGGCGTTCGGCATCTGGGCGGCCGTCGGCTCCCGCGACGAGGCCCCCGCCGACGCGGGCGCCAGCCACTACCTGGAGCACGTGCTGTTCAAGGGCACCGAGCGGCGGTCGGCGCTGGAGATCTCCGCCGCGGTCGAGGCGGTCGGCGGCGACCTGAACGCCTTCACCGCCAAGGAGTACACCTGCTACTACGCGCGGGTGCTGGACTCCGACCTGCCGCTGGCCGCCGACGTGGTGTGCGACATGGTGGCGTCCTCGCTGAACCGGCCCGAGGACGTGGAGGCCGAGCGCGGCGTGATCCTCGAAGAGATCCACATGCGCGACGACGACCCCGGCGACCTGATCCACGACGAGTTCGCCGCCGCGCTGTACGGGGACGGGCCGCTGGGCCGCCCCATCCTGGGCACGGTCGAGTCGATCAACGCGCTGACCCGGGACCGCATCCACGGCTACTACCGCGAGCGCTACGTCCCGCCGAACCTGGTGGTGGCGGTGGCGGGCCGGGTCGACCACGACGAGGTCGTCCGGCTGGTGCAGGAGGCCTACGCCGACCGGCTGACCGGCGACGCCCTGCCCAGCCCGCCCCGGCTGGGCGGCGAGCCGGTCCCGGTGTCCCCGTCGGTCCGCGTGCTGGACAAGGACACCGAGCAGGCCCACCTGGTGCTCGGCGGCGTCGGCGTCGCCCGCGGCGACGACCGCCGGTTCGCGCTGGGGGTGCTGAACGCGGCGCTGGGCGGCGGGATGTCGTCGCGGCTGTTCCAGGAGGTCCGGGAGAAGCGCGGCCTGGCGTACTCGGTGTACAGCTACACCTCCCAGTACGCCGACAGCGGCGTGTTCGGCGTGTACGCCGGCTGCCAGCCCGGCAAGGTCGACGAGGTGCTGTCCATCTGCCGGGACCAGGTCGCGGCGGTGGCCGAGCGCGGGCTGACCGACGAGGAGCTGGCGCGCGGCAAGGGGCAGCTGCGCGGCGGCATGGTGCTGGGCCTGGAGGACACCGGTTCGCGGATGAGCCGCATCGCCAAGAGCGAGCTGGTGTACGAGTCGCTGCTGGCCGTCGACGAGGTGCTGGCCCGCATCGACGCGGTCACCCCCGACGACGTGCGCGAGGTGGCCCGGGACGTGCTGGCCGGGCCGCAGGCCCTCACCGTCATCGGCCCGTTCGGCGACCGCGATTTCACCCTCTGAGCTGGGGCTGGGATAGGCTCGGTGACCGGTCCGAACAGGAGGAGAACGTGATCAAAGTCGGGGTGCTGGGCGCGCGCGGGCGCATGGGCGCCGAGGTGTGCCGGGCCGTGCAGGGCGCGGACGACATGGAGCTGGTGGCCGCCGTCGACCAGGACGACGCGCGCGACCCGCTCGCCGCCGCCGACGTCGCGGTCGACTTCACCCATCCCGATGCGGTCATGGACAACGTGCGCTGGTGCGTCGAGCACGGCCTGCACGTGGTGGTCGGCACCACCGGGTTCGACGCGTCCCGGCTGGACACCGTGCGGTCCTGGCTGGCGGCGCACGGCAAGGGCAACGTGCTCATCGCCCCCAATTTCGGCATCGGCGCCGTGCTGATGATGCACTTCGCGCAGAAGGCCGCCCCGTTCTTCGAGTCCGTCGAGATCATCGAGCTGCACCACCCGAACAAGGCGGACGCGCCGAGCGGCACCGCGCACCGCACCGCCGAGCTGGTCGCGGCGGCGCGCGGCGAGGCGGGCACGGGCCCCTCGCCGGACGCCACCACCGCCGAGCTGACGGGCGCGCGGGGCGCCGACGTCGACGGGGTGCGGGTGCACGCCGTCCGCCTGTCCGGCCTGATCGCGCACCAGGAGGTGCTGCTCGGCGGGCACGGCGAGGTGCTCACCGTCCGGCACGACTCGATGAACCGCGAGTCGTTCATGCCGGGCGTGCTGCTGGGCGTCCGCTCGGTCGCGGGGCTGCCCGACCGGCTCACCGTGGGCATCGAGTCGCTGCTCGGGCTGTGATGCGCTTCGCCGGGGAGCCCTGGGACTACCTCGCCGCGGACGAGGTGATCGACCACGAGCATCCGGTCGTGCAGCAGGTCGCGTCCGAGCTGCGCACCGGCGACGACGTCGCCTACGCGCACGGCGCGTTCGAGTACGTCCGCGACCGGGTGACCCACTCCATGGACGCGGGCGACCGCCGCGTCACCTGGCGCGCGTCGGACGTGCTGAGCGAGGGCACCGGCCTGTGCTACGCCAAGGCGCACGCGTTCGTGGCGCTGCTGCGGGCGGGCGGCGTCCAGGCGGGGCTGTGCTACCAGCGGCTGCGGGACGGCGACGGGTTCGTCGTGCACGGGCTGGCCGCCGCGCTGATCGACGACCGGTGGGTGCGGCTCGACCCGCGCGGCAACAAGCCGGGCATCGACGTGCGGTTCTCCGCCGACGAGGACGCCCTGGCCTTCCGCCCCGACCCGGCGCTGGGCGAGGAGGACTACCGCACCGTGTACGCCGCGCCGCACCCCGCCGTCCTGGACGTGCTCAGAAGCCACGACGACTGCGTGGCGATGTGCGAGAACGGGCGCCTGCCTTCCGCGCTGGAGTGACGTTGCGTCGCTAGGCTTTCGCCATGCGTAGCGTTCCGTTCGCCGCCGCGGCGGCTGCCGTGGCGGCCGTCACCGCCGCCGCCACACCGGCGGCCGGTGCCGTCGCGGCCGGCCCGCACGGCCTCGGGGGCGACATCGACGCCATCCTCGCCGACCCGCGCCTGGCGGGCGCCGGGGTCGGCGTCGCGGTGCGCGACGCGCGGACGGGCCGGACCCTGTACGAGCGGGGCGCCGACAGGCCGCTGGTGCCCGCGTCCAACCAGAAGCTGCAGACCCTCGCGGCCGCGTTGGATGCGCTGGGCCCCCGGTACCGGTTCCGCACGACCGTCGCGTCCGGGCCCCGCAGCGGCGGGCGGGTGCACGGCGACCTGTACCTGAAGGGCACCGGCGACCCGACGCTGCTCCCGCGCGACTACCGCCGCCTGGCCGGGGCGGTGGCCGCGGCGGGGATCCGGCGCGTGGAGGGCAGGCTCGTCGCCGACGACACCCACTTCGACGACCGGCGGCTGGGGGACGGCTGGGAGGCCGACGACGAGCAGTACGCCTACGCCGCCCAGGTGTCGGCGCTGACGCTGTCCCCGGACCGGGACCTGCACGCCGGGGCGGTGCGGGTGGACGTCGCCGCGACGCGTCCGGGTGCGCCCGTGCGCGTCGCGCTGCGGCCGCCGACCCGCTACCTCACCGTCGACAACCGGGCCAGGACCGGCAGGCCCGGGACGCGGTCCACGCTGTCGGTCACCAGGCCGCGCGGCACCACCGTCATCCGCGTCACCGGCCGGTATCCGGCGGGCGGGCCCGCGCTGCGGCGGCTGCGCAGCGTCCACGAACCCGCCCTGTACGCGGCGGCCGTCTTCCGCGCCGCGCTCCGCGCCCACGGCGTGCGCGTGGACGGCGCCACCGTGCGCGGCCGCACGCCCGCCGACGCCAGGCCGGTGGCCGTCCGCAGCTCCGTGCCGCTGGCGAGGCTGGCCGTCCCCTACATGAAGCTGAGCAACAACACCATCGCCGAGATCCTGGTCAAGGCGATGGGCCGCGAGAGGAAGGGCGTCGGGAGCTGGCCCGCGGGCCTGTCGGTGACGCGCCGCCGACTGGGCCGCCTCGGCGTGGACGCCTCGCGCCTGACGCTCGCCGACGGCTCCGGTCTGTCGCGCGCGAACCGGACGACGCCGCGGCAGCTGACCGAACTGCTGCTGCGGGTGCGCGGCGAGCCGTGGTTCCCCGCGTTCGCCCGCTCCCTGCCGGTGGCCGGGCACCCCCACCCGTGGGTGGGCGGCACGCTGGCGTCCCGGATGAGGCACAGCCCCGCGGCGGGGAACGTCCGCGCCAAGACCGGCACCCTCACCGGCGTCACCGCGCTGTCGGGCTATGTGAGGGGGCGCGGCGGGCGCCCCCTGGTCTTCTCGATCGTCCTCAACGGCTACCGTGCCCGGTCCGCGCCCAAGGACATCGAGGACAGGATCGCGATCCGGCTCGCGGGCGGGCCGCTCCTGTCGCGCGCCGCCCGCACGGCCGCCCCGCAGACGGGCCGCGAATGCTCCTGGACCGCCGCCTGCTAGCCCCTGCTAGCCCTGCGACGTCTTCGGCAGCACGAAGCCGTGCTTGTGGAACAGCGCGCGGGCGGTGGGGGTGGTGAGCCAGTCGACGAAGTCGGCCGCGTCCTGAGGGTGCGCGCTGTCCTTGACCGCGGAGGCCGGGTAGGCGGCGGTGACGTTCTGCTCGGCGGGGATCGGCACACTGCTGGTGGCGATGCCCGCCGACCGCAGGTCGGTGATGTAGACCAGCCCGGCGTCCGCCTCGCCCGTGCGGACCCGGTCCAGCACGGCCCGCACGTTGATCTCCTCGGAGCTCCACCGCACGGTCAGGTTCGCGCGGGCCAGCATCTGGCGCGCGTACCGGCCGGCCGGGACGGACTCCGCGGCGACCGCGATCCGCAGGCCGCGCCGGGTCAGGCTGGACAGGCCGCGGATGCGCCGGGGGTTGCCGGGCGCGACCGCGATCGTCATCGAGTTGTGCGCGACGACGCGGCGGGGCCCGACGAGATCGGCGGCGGCCTGGTCCATCGCCGTCTCGTCCGCGGTGATCAGCACGTCGCCGGTGTCGCGGTCCTCCAGCCGCGCGGCCATCTCCTGGGAGCCGCCGAAGACCGTCTCCAGCCGCACGTCCCGGTGCGTCTGGGTATAGGCGGTGACGAGCTCGCCGAGGACCTCGGTCAGCGACGAGGCGGCCAGCACGGTGAGCGTCCTGGGGCCGGACGAGCGGCCGCAGCCCCCCGCGGTCCCCGTGAGACAGAGCAGGACGAGGACGGCGCAGGCCACCAGGCGCCGTCGACGGGGGGTGTCGGGCATATGGCCTCATCTTAGGGATCGCTCCGGTCGCCGCCGGTGATTCGCCCCCGGTGTGTCAGTGCGCGCGGCTAGTGTGCGTGCAGGCGGATGCGCCGGACGACGGCGCGCCGGCCCGCACGCGGTCCGCGTGCGCGTGACGCAACTTCCCCCTGAACGGAGGCGTGGATGTCGCTCGACCTGATGGAGCTGCTGCCCGACGACTGGCGGAGCCGACTCGACCCGCTGGTGGACCCGGAGGTCATGGCCGGGCTCGGCGCCTTCGTGGAGCAGGAGTACGCGTCGGGCACCGTGTACCCGCCCCGGGAGGACCTGTTCAACGCGTTCCGGCACTGCCCCTACGACCGGGCGCGGGTGCTGATCCTCGGCCAGGACCCCTACCACGGGCCGGGGCAGGCGCACGGGCTGAGCTTCAGCGTCCGCGAGGGCGTGCGGCTGCCTCCGTCGCTGCGCAACATCTTCAAGGAGCTGGCCGCCGACCTGGGCGTGCCGGTCGCCAAGTCCGGCGACCTGACCCCGTGGGCCGACCAGGGCGTCCTGCTGCTCAACGCGGTGCTGACGGTGCGCGAGGGGCAGGCGGGCTCGCATGCGGGCAAGGGCTGGGAGCAGTTCACCGACGCCGCCATCCGCGCGCTGAACGACAAGACCGACCGGGTGGTGTTCGTGCTGTGGGGCGGGTACGCGCGCAAGAAGGCGCCGCTCGTCACGGGCGCGCACCACGTCGTCCTGGAGTCGGCGCACCCCAGCCCGCTCAGCGCCAAGAAGTTCTTCGGCACCAAGCCGTTCAGCGCCGTCAACAAGGCCCTCGCCGACGCGGGCCAGCCCGAGATCCGCTGGGAGCTGGCCGGGGCCGAGCAGGGCTAGCGGGCCCGGGGCGGACGGCTCACAGGGCCAGGCGGCTCACAGGGCGAGGCGGCTCACAGGGCGAGGCCGATGGCGAACAGCGCGCCGAACGCCAGCTGCAGGCGGCCGGTCTGGCCCAGCACGGGGATCAGGGCCGGGCCGGTCGCGCCGCCCATCACGGTCTGCGTCGGCGGCACCGACAGCGGCGCGGCCGGCAGCGCCAGCAGGGCCCACGGGTGCGGGGCGGCCATCGCCAGCACGATGGTGAACGGCAGGGCGGTGCACGCGGCGTACAGGATGCGGGTGCGTCGGTCGCCGAGCACGACGGCCAGGGTGCGCTTGCCGGAGGCGGCGTCGGTGGGGATGTCGCGCAGGTTGTTGACGACCAGCAGCCCGCAGGCCAGCAGCCCGACCGGCACCGCCGCCGCCCACGCCTCCCACGGCAGCGTCTCGGTCTGCACGTACACGGTGCCGACGACGGCGACCAGCCCGAAGAACACGAACACCGACAGCTCGCCGAGCGCCCGGTACCCGTAGGGGTTCTTGCCGCCGGTGTAGAACCAGGCGGCCAGGATCGCGGCGGCGCCGACCAGCAGCAGCCACCAGGTGGTCACCGCGGCCAGCACCAGGCCCGCCACGGCGGCGGCGAGGAAGCAGCCGAGGGCCGCCGCCAGCACCTGGCGGGGCGCCGCGACCTTGGAGCCGACCAGCCGCAGCGGCCCGACGCGGGCCTCGTCGGTGCCGCGGATCCCGTCGCTGTAGTCGTTGGAGTAGTTGACGCCGATCTGCAGCAGCAGCGCGACGAACGCCGCGAGCAGGGCCCGCCACCACACGAACCCGTCCTGGCCGATGGCGACCCCCGTGCCGACGGCGACGGGGACGACGGAGGCGGGCAGGGTGCGGGGCCGGGATCCGGCGATCCATTGGGAGAGCGTGGCCACGGTGACCTCTGTTCGGGGACGCTTGTCGGGGACGCTGTTTCGGGTGACGCGGTGCGCCGGTTTACCGCCTAGATTCTCGCCGATTCCGATCACCGCGTGCGCCGGGCCCGCCGCCGTCGCCCGCCGGGCCGCCGCCCGGACGCAGCCGCAGCGCCGTCACCAGGCCGAGCGTCAGGACGGCGCCCGTCGCCAGCAGCGCCTGCCGCGTCCCCGCGGCCAGGCTCTGGTCCGCCGCCCGCGCCACGTCGGCCATGCCGGGCGCGTCGTGCAGGTCGCGCGCGAACGTCCCGGCGCTGTGCCGCAGCTCGTGCACGATCACCGCCTGCCGGTCCGCGGTCAGCGGGCCCTCCTGGAGCCGGTCGGCCATGGCGTTCCCCACGCCGGTGGCGAACACCGCGCCGACGAACGCGATGCCGAGGGCGCCGCCGATCTGCCGGGAGGTGGACTGGGTGCCGGACGCCTGGCCCGCCTGCGCCCTCGGCACGTCCATCAGCGACACGTTGGTCAGCTGCGCGGAGGTCAGGCCGAGCCCCAGCCCGTACAGCAGCATCCACGGCGCCATGCCGAGCCCGCCGGTCTCCGGGCCGAGGACGACCGCCAGCGCGAGGACCGCGGCGACCTCCAGCACCATGCCGAGCTGCACGACCCGGTGCGGCCCGCCGCGCTGCGCCAGCCGCCGCGCGGCGCCGCCCGCCAGGAACGCGCCCGCCGCCAGCGGCAGGATCGCCAGGCTGATCTGCAGCGGCGCGCTGCCGTGCACGCCCAGCAGGAACAGCGGCAGCACGAACAGCAGGCCCAGCTCGCCCACGTTGACCAGGGCCAGGGCCAGGTTGCCGCGCCGGAAGCCGGGGATCGCGAAGAGCGTCAGGTCGAGCAGCACGGGGCGGCCCGCGGCGGCCCTGGCCCGTTCCACCAGCACCAGCGCCGACAGCAGCACCGCCGACAGCCCCAGCATGACCGGGACGGGCGACGGCCCGCTCTCGGACCAGTGGAACGGCCCCACCGAGAACGCCCGGGTCGCCGTCCACCAGCCGTAGGACTGGCCCTCGATCAGCCCGCACATCAGCGCGCCGAAGCCCAGCGCCGACAGCACGCCGCCCGCCCAGTCGATGTCGCGCAGCGCGCCCCGCCGTCCGGCCGTGCGCGCCGGGCGCGGCGCGCGGGTCTCCGGCATCAGCAGCAGCGCCCCGGCGGCCAGCGCGGCGCAAAGCGGCAGGTTCACGCCGAACGCCCACCGCCAGCCCGACGCGGACGCCACCGCGCCGCCCAGCAGCGGGCCCAGCGCGGCCATGCCGCTGATCAGCGCCCCGTAGAGCCCGAACGCCGCGGCCCGCTCCCGGCCGGTGAACGTCGCGTGCACCGTCGACAGGGCGGCGGGCAGGATCATCGCGGCGCCCACGCCCTGCGCGGCCCGCGCGGCGATCAGCGCCGACCCGTCCGGGGCCAGCGCGGCGGCCGCGCTCGCGGCGGTGAACACGCCCACGCCCAGCACGAACAGGCGGCGCCGCCCGAACAGGTCGCCCGCCCGTCCGGCGGGGATCAGCAGCGCGGCGAACACCAGCGCGTACACCGAGGTCACCCATTCGGCGTCGGTGCTGGTGAGGCCGAGCCCGGAGATGATCTGGGGGAGCAGGACGCTGACGATCGTGGCGTCCACCACGATCAGCGCGACGCCCAGGCTGATCACGACCAGGCCGAACCAGCGGTTGCGGCCGGTCGCACGGGCCGGCGGCTGCGCGGTCGGCGAGGTCAGGGGCGTCGACAGGGGCTCGGACATGGGCACGGCTTCCAACATAAGGGCGGGGCGGAGCGGCCCCGCACCGCCCCCGGCGTTACGGCGCGGACCGGTCCCGCGGTGCGCGGATGTCGGTGTGCAGCCGGATCTCGCGCACCGGCTCGCCCATGTCGAGGGTGCGGGACGTCCCGTCCGGCGCCCACCCGGCCGACCCGAGGAACGCGCGCATCGCCTCGTCCGCCTCGAACACCCACGTGGTCAGCGTCTCGGCGCCGTCGTCGCGCAGCAGGTCGGCGGTGGCGGCCAGCAGGCGGCTGCCGTGCCCGGCGCCGGTGTGCGCCGGATCGACCAGCAGCGCCACCAGTTCGGCGGTGCCCGGCGCGGCGTCCGGATCCTCCGACGGGCCGTGCGCGGCGAACCCCACGACCAGGTCGGACGCCACCGCCACCAGCACCCGGTGCCGCGGGCTCGGCGGCGCGGTGATCGACTCGGCCCACCGCTCGTGCCAGCGGTCGCGGGCGGCCGGGCTGGTCACCTGCTCCAGCACCGCGGCGGGCAGCAGGTCGCGGTAGAACCGCCGCCAGGCGCGGACCTGGATGTCGGCGACGGCGGCCGCGTCCGGGCGGCGCGCGGGCCGCACGCCCGCATCGGCCATGGCGTTCCGTCCTCTCCTCGCGCGTACGCGATCACGCTACCGCCCCGCGCGCGTCACGACCCCTGCGCCCGCGGGGCCGCGGCGCGGCGGCGCGCCCGGTAGGCGCGGGTCTTGGTGCGGTTGCCGCACACCCGCATGGAGCACCACGCGCGGGAGCGGTTCTTGGACGTGTCCAGGAACGCCCACAGGCACGTGTCCTGCCGGCAGACCTTCAGCCGGGGCCAGGTGCCGTCCGCGGCGGCGGCCGTCCCGGCCGCCTCGCCGACCGCCAGCCCGGCCGCCACGCCGGACCCGGCCGGCACGAGCACGGGCCGCCCGGCGGCCAGCGAGATGCGCAGCGGCAGCCGCTCCAGCACCCCCTCCAGCTCCGCGGGCGGCGGGCCGGCGGCGGGGGAGTGGTGGGCGAGCATGGCGGCGCGCAGGCCCTCGCGCAGGGTGACGGCGGCGGCGAGGTCCTGCCCGGTCGCCCGCGCCGGGCCCGCGACCAGCCCCCGGTCCTCCAGCCAGTGCGCCAGCTCGCCGGGCGTGCCGAGCCGGTCGACGCCGCGTTCCACGTCGAGCGTGTTGACGAAGTCCCGCAGCAGCAGGGCCGGGCCGGATTCCGCGGCTCGCATCTCGGCCATCTTCTCTCCTGCCCTCCGCGGCCGAGGCTACCAGGGCAGACACCGGTGTCCGTGATCGACCGGTCGCGATACGGCACCGGTCGATCAGGTCACGGCATGCAGGGCGGCCGCCAGGCGGCGGACCCCCTCGGCCAGTTCCGCCTCGGACGCGGCCGCGGCATAGCTGAGCCGCAGGTGGGGGCCGGACGGCTCGGCGGGGAAGAACGGCCGTCCCGCGCTCACCAGCACGCCCCCCTGCAGCGCCGCGTCGGCCAGCTCGACGTCGCTCGTCCCGTCCGGCAGCCGCGCCCACAGGTGGAAGCCGCCGGAGGGACGGTTGACCTGCAGCTCCGGCAGTTCGCGGCCGAGCGCGGCGAGCAGCGCGTCCCGCCGTGCCTTCAGGGCGGTGCGCACGGCGCGCAGGTGGCGCGGCCAGCCCGGCGAGCTGACCAGCTCCAGCAGCGTCTCCTGCAGCGGCCGGGCCGGGAAGAAGCCCTCGACCAGCTGGGTGGCGCGGATCCGCTCGGCCACCGGGCCGCGGGCGATCACGGCGCTCACCCGCAGGCTCGGCGCGGTGGCCTTGGTGAGCGAGGCGATGTGCACGACGCGGCCGTCGGCGTCCTGGGTCGCCAGCGGCGGCGGGCCCGGCTGGATCCCCAGGTGGCGGGCGAAGTCGTCCTCGATCACGAACGCGCCCGCGGCCCGCGCCACCGCCAGCACCTGGGCGCGGCGCTCGGCGGCCAGCACCGCCCCGGTCGGGTTGTGGAAGGTCGGCTGGCAGTACAGCGCGCGGGCGCCGGTCATCGCGAACGCCTCGGCGAGCAGGTCGGGACGCACTCCGTCGGCGTCCACCGGGACCGGCACCGGATGCAGCCCGCTCGCCCGCGCGACGGCCGTGGCGCCCACGTAGGTCGGCGACTCGACCAGCAGCGGCGCGCCCGGCGGCAGCAGCGCCCGCAGCACCGTCGTGATCGACTGCTGCCCGCCCGAGGTGATCAGCACGTCGGCGGGGGCGACGTCGCCGCCGACCGTGCGGGCGAACCAGGCGCGCAGCTCCGGCACTCCGCCCAGCGGCGGCGTCTCCCAGGCGGCCGGACGCCGGGCCGCTCTCGCCGCCGCCGCGGCGATGGCGCGCGCCGGCTGCAGCACCGGATGCAGATACCCGCCGCTCAGCGGCACCACGCCCTCGCGCGGCGGCTCCAGCAGCCACGCCACGCCGCCCGCCTCGATCGACCGGTCGCCGAGCGCGACGGCCTGCCAGCCGTGGTCGGCGGGCCCGGGCGCCTTGGTCGGACGCTCGGCGACGAAGGTGCCGCTGCCCGGACGGGTCACCACCACCCCCTCGGCGGCGAGCAGCCCGAGCGCCCGCGCCACCGTGACGGGGCTGACCTTGTGCCGGGCGACCAGGACGCGGCTGGACGGCAGCCGGGTACCGGGCCGCAGCCGCCGCGCCTCGGCACGCAGCACTTCGGCCAAGGCCGCCGCACTGCTATCCTTTTGCATGAGATATAAGGATAGCGCTACTGGCCCCGTGTCGATAGTGCCGCGCGGCCTGGGCCTGGCCGGGCTCGGCGTGCTGATCTACTCGTTCACCTTCCCGAGCACCGTCTTCGCGCTGGAGGGCCTCGACCCCTACCTGATCGGCATCGGCCGCTCCGCCGCGGCCGCCGTGCTCGCGGTGTTCGCGCTCGCCGCGGTGCGCGCCCGCCCGCCCCGCCGCGACCAGTGGCCCGCCCTGCTGGCGGTCGGCGGCGGCGTCATCTTCGGCTTCCCGGTGCTGTCCACGCTCGCCCTCGACCACGGCGCCTCGTCCGCGCACTCGGCCGTCGTGACCGGCCTGCTGCCCGCCGCCACCGCCGTGGCCGGCGTGCTGCGCGCCGGGGAACGGCCGTCCCCGGCGTTCTGGCTGGCCGGCGGCGCCGGAGCCGCCTGCGTCACCGCGTTCGCGATCGCCCGCGGCGCCGGCCGCCTCACCCCCGCCGACCTGCTGCTGTTCGGCGCGCTGGTCTCCGCCGCGATCGGCTACGCCGAAGGCGGCCGCCTGGCCCGCGACATGGCCGGCTGGCGCGTCATCTCCTGGGCCACCGTGATCTGCGCGCCGATCACCTTCCCCGTCACCGCCCACCTGCTGGCCACCACCGACCCCGACTGGACGCCCCGCACCGCCGCCGGCTTCGGATACGTCGCCCTGTTCTCCGCCTACCTGGGCTTCTTCGCCTGGTACGAGGGCCTGGCCCGGGCCGGCATCGCCCGCGCCAGCCAGCTCCAGCTGGCCCAGCCCGTCCTGACCCTGCTGTGGTCGGGCATCCTCCTCGGCGAGCTGATCGACGCCCTCACCCTGCTGGCGGCGGTCGCCGTCCTGCTCTGCGTGGCCCTCACCCAACGCACCCGCATCCGCTCGACAACCCCCACCGCAACTCCCCGCAACGACCGACCGACCCCCGCCCCAAGATGACCACCCCGCCGCTGTCATCACTCCCGTCGACGCGCGCTGGGCAGCCCGACGAGGGCCGTGTGGATGTGGTCGTCGAGTTCGGCGACGAACGGCTCGGACCGCCACGGCCGCAGCTCTTGCCGCGCCTGCCGCAGCCGCCACGCGGGCACCCTGCCCCGCGTGGCGGCCGCGAGCTCAATGCACTCGTGCAACCGTCCGGCCGCCGTCTCCGCCGCCCCCGGACCTCCGGTACGCAACGTGGCCGACGCCCGGTCGGCCGGCACGATTCGCGCGCTGGACGCTTCCCCGCGACCCCCCCGAGCGCCCGCGCCGCCCGGCCGAGCCGCTCCTCGGCGGCCTCGGCCTCGCCCAGGAACAGGCCGCAGACGCCTTCGAAACCCTCCGGCCGTCCCTTGGAGAACGTCCCGCCCATGGGATCGTCGGAGGTGTCGGTGTCGAGATCGCACCAAGCCAGGCGCAACGCGGCCCGCGCGTGGCGGTGCAGGGGAGGAGTGCTACGCGCAGCCGTCTCCGCCTGGAGCGCGTGCGCCCGTGCCCGCACGAGCCGACTCGGGCCGCTGCACGCGTCCGCCACGGCGGCATCGGCGAGGCGCCGGGCCCTGGCGATGTCGCCGGTGGCGTAGTAGACGACCATCGTCTGGCCGGTGCGGATGAGCGCACGGCGGGACGGGTCCGCACCGCCGGTGGTGCTCACCGCCTGCTCGTAGAGCGCGAGGGCCGCGCCGTCGTCATGGGTCTCGAACGCCGGCCGGGCCGCCAGGGCGTACGCGGTGCCCGCGACCCGGCGAAGCCGCGCCCGCACGGTCGGCGGCTGCTCACCGGCCGGAAGGCGCCGGCAGGCGTCGACCACCGCGGCGTGGCTCAGGTGCAGACGCACGAACGGCACCGAGCCGACCTGCGCGTCGACCGCTGCGGTGGCGGCGCCGAGCTCATCGAGCAGCGGCAGGTCGACGGTCTCCGGACGGGCGAGGGCCGCGGCGAGATGCCGCCGCGGGCGCGTACCGAGGAACGCCAGAAGGCTCGTCCCGGACTCGGTGACCGCCGCCGCCGTGAAGGAGGCCGACTCGTCCAGCCGGTCCCGGTCCACGCCCAGCGACGACAGTGCCGCCGGCAGCTCCTGGGAAGTCCGAGCCCGGGCCAAGGGCGACGGCTCCGAGAGGCGTGCGGGCGTACAGGTGGGCGAGTAGCACTCGGTAGCGCTCGTCGGGCGGGTGCTCTCCCGCCTCCCAGCGGGCGATCGTGCGTTTGATGCTCGCGGGTCGGGCCGCGGCGATGCGGGCGAAACGCAGCCGGCTCGCCAGGGAGCGCAGTTCGGCCGCCAGGTCGCCCCAGGACATGCCGCGGGCCTCGCGGAGGCGGCGGAGGGTCCGCGCGCCCTGCTGCCTGTCGGTGCTCACATCCGCAGTACATCACCGATAGTGATCAAATGGGTGCGATCAGGCGTGGAAGTCCCCGCTCGGCTGCATAGGCGAGCGTGTAGGCCGGGCCGCTGATCGCGGCGACGCTCGACCGCGTCATGGATGTCGCCGGCGAGGCGGCCCCCGGTGCGGGGCCGCCTGTCGGTGACGGAAGTTGAGCGGGCGCCATCGTTTGGCTCGCTTGTGTGGGGTCGCGCTGGAAGTCTCCGTTGTGTGATGGGGTGGGGCTTGTTGCAGATCGTCTTTGGTTAGGGGTGTGTCTGTGCGGCGGGGGCTGAGGGTGGTGTTGTGGGGGTGCGCCTATGTGCTGGGGTTGGTGGCCCTGGTGGTCGTAGGGGCGTGGACGTGGTGGCAGCCCGAGCCCAGGGCGCGGGGCACGCTGGTCAACGGGCTGTGGGCGCGACACCAGTGGGTGGGGGAGACGCACAGCGAGCAGGAGTACCGCGACCTGGCGCGGCTGCTGCGGGAGAACCGCATCACCGACGTGTTCTTCCACGCCGGGCCGTTCGAGGCCGACGGCACGGTGCCGCCCGCCAAGTACCGCAACGCGGGCAAGCTCATCGAGGCGATGCGGCGGTACGCGCCGGGGGTGCGCGCCCAGGCCTACCTGGGGCAGATCCGCAAGGTGGACGGGCACGGCATCACCGACTTGGACGACCCGGCCGTGCGCGCACGGGTGCTGGACACCGACCGGATCTTCCTGGACCTGGGGTTCGACGGCATCCACTACGACTTCGAACCCGTCTACCCGGACGACGGCGCGTTCCTCGACCTGCTGGAGCGCACCCGCGAGCTGACCCGGGCCCGCGGCCGGGTGCTGTCGGTGGCGCTGGAGCAGCCGACGCTGGTGGACGCGGCGCAGCCCGTCTACAAGAGGCTCATCCCGCGGCACGGAACCGTGCACTACCCGCCGCGGCCGACCGCGGAGTACCTGCGCGCCGTCGCCGACCGGGCCGATCAGGTGGCGATCATGACCTATGACGTGTCGCTGCCGACCGAGTCGCTGGCGGGATGGCATTTCGCCCGCCACACCCGGCGCACCCTGGAGCTGATCGGCGACCGCACGACGGTGTTCATGGGCGTCCCGACGTACCGGCCGCTCATGGACTGGGCCGAGGACCTGACGGTGGCGCTGCGGGGGGTGCGGCGCGGCCTGGACGGGCTGGAGCGCCCGCCGGCGCGGCCCTACGGGGTGGGCATCTACGCCGAGTGGACGACCGACGCGCGTGAATGGGCCCATTACCGGGCGAGTTGGCTGCCCGGAGCGTCAGGGAACGTTAGCGGTTAGGAAAGAGGGCCTCGGCGCATCGGCGGGTCGTCGGCGGGGGTCCGCCGGGAGCGGATCGGTCGGAGTGGGCAAACCTCGCAACCGGTTATCAAATTCGCATGGTTGGCGGCATGTCCCGGCGTCGGCCGTCGGTAGCACATCTCCGTGTTATCCGATCGAGTCCGGATAGTGGCCTGACTGGGCCCGGAACGCGTAGTTCGCGTGCAACCATCTGGATCAGAGAAGCCGTCGCCACGCGTACCCCCGAGCGTGTGGCGACGGCTTCTTCCCAGTCCTCCCACGCGGCGGTCCCCCGCCCGTGGCGCGCCGGCGGTGCCGCGGCCCGGAGGCACCAGGTCGGACACCCCCGCAGGGTGGAGGGACCTGCGGGTCCACGGGGCCCCGCCATAGCGGTACCGTTCGTTGCATGGCACCCAGCACAACGAGTGACGCTCCGTTCGGGCGGATGCTGACCGCGATGGTCACCCCCTTCCTGCCCGACGGCCGAGTCGACTACGACGGAGCCGCCCGGCTGGCGGCCCATCTGGTCGATGAGCAGCGCTGTGACGGCCTGGTCGTCAACGGGACGACCGGCGAGTCGCCCACCACCGGCGATGCCGAGAAACAGCAGCTGGTACGCATCGTCGTCGAGACGGTCGGCGACCGCGCGACGGTCGTCGCCGGTGCCGGGACCAACGACACCGCGCACAGCGCCGAGCTGGCCCGCCAGGCCGAGGCGGCTGGGGCGCACGGCCTGCTGGTGGTCACGCCGTACTACAACAAGCCGCCGCAGGAGGGGCTGCTGCGGCACTTCACCGAGGTGGCCGACGCCACCGATCTGCCGGTGATGCTGTACGACATCCCGGGCCGCACCGGAGTGCCGATCCACACCGACACCCTGCTGCGCCTGGCCGAGCACCCGCGCATCCTGGCGGTCAAGGACGCCAAGGGCGACCTGTTCGCCGGATCGCAGGTGATGGCCGCCAGCCCGCTGGTGTTCTACTCCGGCGACGACGCCCTCAACCTGCCCTGGCTGGCGGTGGGCGCCGCCGGGTTCGTCAGCGTGATCGGCCACGTGGCGGGCGCGGACCTGCGCGAGATGATCGATGCTTATCTCGCCGGAGACCGGGAACGGGCCCTGGCGATCCACCGCCGGCTGCTGCCCGTCGTCACCGCGATCATGACCCGCACGCAGGGCGCCATCGCCGTCAAGGCCGCGCTGAACCTGCTGGGGCTGCCCGGCGGCACCGTCCGCGCGCCGCTGGCGGACGCCTCGCCCGAATTCGCGGCGCGGCTGCGGGAAGACCTGATGATTGGGGGAGTCAAAGTGCCGGAGGCGAGTGTTCCGGAGGTCAATGCGTGAGTCATCCGCACCCGGATCTCTCCTCTCCGCCGCCGCTGGCGGAGGGCGGGCTGCGCGTCGTCGCGCTCGGCGGGCTGGGCGAGATCGGCCGCAACATGACCGTCTTCGAGTTCGGCGGGCGGTTGCTGCTGGTCGACTGCGGGGTGCTGTTCCCCGAGACCGAGCAGCCGGGCGTCGACCTGATCCTGCCGGACTTCGAGTACATCCGCGACCGGCTGGACGCGGTGGACGCGCTGATCCTCACCCACGGCCACGAGGACCACATCGGCGCCGTTCCGTACCTGCTGCGCGAACGGCCCGACATCCCGATCGTGGGGTCGCGGCTGACGCTGGCGCTGCTGGCCGCCAAGCTCTCCGAGCACCGCATCAAGCCGGAGCTGACCGAGGTCGGCGAGGGCGAGCGGCGGACGTTCGGGCCGTTCGACTGCGAGTTCCTGGCCGTCAACCACTCCATCCCGGACGCGCTCGCGGTGGCGGTGCGCACCCCCGCCGGCCTGGTGCTGCACACCGGCGACTTCAAGATGGACCAGCTGCCGCTGGACGGGCGGCTGACCGACCTGCCGGGGTTCGCCCGGCTGGGCGCCGAGGGCGTCGACCTGCTGATGGCGGACTCGACCAACGCCGAGGTGCCCGGTTTCGTCACCAGCGAGCGCAACATCGGCCCGGTGATCGACGAGGTGTTCCGCACCGCGCAGGAGCGGATCATCGTGGCCTGCTTCGCCTCGCACGTGCACCGCGTGCAGCAGGTGCTGGACGCGGCCGTCGCCAACGGCCGCAAGGTGTGCTTCATCGGCCGCTCGATGGTGCGCAACATGAGCGTGGCCCGCGAGCTGGGCTACCTCAACGTGCCCGACACGGTCATGGTGGAGCAGAAGGAGATCGACAACGTGCCGCCGGACCGGCTGGTGCTGGTGTGCACCGGTTCGCAGGGCGAGCCGATGTCGGCGCTGTCGCGGATGGCCAACCGCGACCACCAGATCCGCGTCACCGAGCGCGACACCGTCGTGCTGGCGTCCTCGCTGATCCCCGGCAACGAGGAGTCGGTCAACCGGGTCATCAACGGGCTGACCCGGTGGGGCGCCCGCGTGGTGCACAAGGGCAACGCGCTGGTGCACGTGTCGGGGCACGCCGCGGCGGGCGAGCTGCTGTACGTCCTGAACGTCACCAAGCCCGGCAACTTCCTGCCGATCCACGGCGAGTGGCGGCACCTGCGCGCGCACGCCAAGCTCGCCGCGATGACCGGCGTGCCGGAGGAGAACATCGTCATCGCCGAGGACGGCGTGGTGGTGGACCTGGTCGACGGCCGGGCCCGGATCGTCGGCGCGGTGCCCGCCGGGTACGTGTACGTCGACGGGCTGTCGGTCGGCGAGGTCACCGAGACGTCGCTGAAGGACCGGCGGATCCTCGGCGAGGAGGGGTTCGTCTCCATCGTGGTGGCGGTGGACTCCACCTCGGGCAAGCTGCTGGCCGGCCCGGAGATCCACGCGCGCGGCGCGGGCATCGTCAACGAGGACTTCGACGAGGTGCTGGACCGGATCGAGGCGGTGCTGCGGGACGCGGCCGCCGACGGGATCAACGACTCGCACCAGCTCAGCCAGCTGATCCGCCGCACGGTCGGCAAATGGGTCAGCGACAGCTACCGGCGCCGCCCGATGATCGTCCCGGTGGTCGTCGAGGTCTGACCGCCCCGCCGGGCCCCTGAGCCCCCGCCCGGTTCGGCCCCGGGCGGGGGAGTTGTGCGTGGTTCGTGGGCGAGTGGTCGATGTGCAACACGCCGCTTGCGGTGCTCGCGGAACCCGTGAGGTCCTTGGCTAGTCTCAGCATCATGGCCACACGTGCGTCCGGAGGAGCGAAAGGGGCTGCTGGGCGTTCCCGAGCGGCCTCGGGCGCTCCGCGCACCCGGTCGGCCGCGGCGCGCAGGCCCTCCGGCCCGCCGGCTCCGCGAAAGCGTCCGAGCGGTGCGGCCAGGGGAGGCGGCGGCCGCGGCGCGGCAGCCAAGCGCCCCCCGCAGCGTCCCGGTCCGTTCGCCCAGCTGTTCATCGGTCTGTTCACGCTGCTGGCCAAGCTGTACCACCTGCTGGCGGTGACGGTCGGGTCGGTGTTCCGCGCCTACGGGCGCGGCGCCCGCGAGCTGGACGCCGAGCACCAGCGCGACGGCCTGGGCCTGGCGCTGCTGGGCGGCGCGATCGTGCTGGCCTCGGTGACGTGGTGGCGGCCCGAGGGCGTGCTCACCCGGGCGCTGGAGCAGGTGGTGCGCGGCGGCCTCGGGGTGGTCTGCATGGGCCTGCCGCTGCTGCTGGCCGTGCTGGCCTGGCGGGTGCTGCGCCATCCCGAGCACAACGAGGAGAACCCGCGCATCGTCATCGGCCTGACGGCGCTGGGCGTCGGCCTGCTGGGCATCCTGCACCTCGCCGCGGGCGGCCCGTCCCCGGCCAGGGACATGGCGGGCGTGCGGGCCGCGGGCGGCGTCGTCGGCTGGCTGGCCGCCGCGCCGCTGGAGGCCGCGCTGAGCGGCTGGGTGGCGGTGCCGCTGCTGCTCCTGCTGTCGGCGTTCGGGCTGCTGGTGGTCACGGCGACGCCGATCAACCGGGTGCCCGAGCGGCTGCACGACCTGTGGTCGGTGGCGACGCTGCAGGGCCGTCCGGAGCGCCCCGGGCGCCGCCCCGCCGCCGACGAGGACGACGCGCCGCCCCGGCCCGGGCGGCGCCGCAAGAAGCCGCCGCAGGACGGCGACGAGCCGGAGGTCGGCGAGCACACCAGGCCGTACGACACCCCCGTCCTGCCGGACCGGCCGAAGAAGACCGCGCCGCAGCCGGAGCTGGCCGACGACCTGTTCAGCCCCGACCCGTTCGGCTCGCCCGCGCCCCCCGCGGCCGTCCCCGACCCGCCGCCCGGACCCGAGCCGGCGACCGAGGTGGTGCCCGCGCCGCCGCCCGCCGTCGAGGTGCCGGACCCGACCCCGGCGCCGCGCCGCGCCGAGCAGCTGCCGCTGTCGTCGTCGGGGGAGATCTACGAGCTGCCCTCGCCCGCGCTGCTGCGTCCCGGCACCGCGGCCAAGCCGCGCACCAAGGCCAACGACATGGTGGTGCAGGCGCTCACCGGGGTGCTGGAGCAGTTCGACATCGACGCGCAGGTCACCGGGTTCACCCGGGGGCCGACGATCACGCGCTACGAGATCGAGCTGGGCCCGGCGGTGAAGGTCGAGAAGGTCACCGCGCTGACCAAGAACATCGCCTACGCGGTCAAGAGCGCGGACGTGCGGATCATCTCCCCGATCCCCGGCAAGTCCGCGATCGGCGTGGAGATCCCCAACGTCGACAAGGACATCGTCAGCCTGGGCGACGTGCTGCGCTCGCCCGCCGCGGTCAACGAGCAGCACCCGATGGTGGTGGGGCTGGGCAAGGACGTCGAGGGCCGCACGGTGGTGGCGAACCTGGCGAAGATGCCGCACATCCTCATCGCGGGCGCCACCGGGGCCGGCAAGTCCACCTGCATCAACGGGCTGATCACCTCGGTGCTGATGCGGGCCACCCCGGACGAGGTGCGGATGATCCTGGTCGACCCCAAGCGGGTCGAGCTGACCATGTACCAGGGCATCCCGCACCTGATCACCCCGATCATCACCAACCCGAAGAAGGCCGCCGAGGCGCTGGAGTGGGTGGTCGGGGAGATGGACCGCCGCTACGACGACCTGGCCGCGTCCGGGTTCCGGCACATCGACGACTTCAACAAGGCGGTGCGGGCGGGCCGGCTCACCGCGCCGCCCGGCAGCGAGCGCGTCTACCAGCCGTACCCGTACATGCTGGTGATCGTGGACGAGCTGGCCGACCTGATGATGGTGGCGCCGCGCGACGTCGAGGACTCGGTGGTGCGCATCACCCAGCTGGCCCGCGCCGCCGGGATCCACCTGGTGCTGGCCACCCAGCGGCCCAGCGTGGACGTGGTGACCGGGCTGATCAAGGCGAACGTGCCGTCCCGGCTGGCGTTCGCCACCTCCTCGCTGGCCGACAGCCGCGTCATCCTCGACCAGCCGGGCGCCGAGAAGCTGGTCGGGCAGGGCGACGCGCTGTTCCTGCCGATGGGCGCCAGCAAGCCGATGCGCATCCAGAACGCGTTCGTCTCCGAGAAGGAGATCCACGCGGTCGTCGAGCACTGCAAGAAGCAGATGGAGCCCGCCTACCGGGAGGACGTCACCGAGGCGGCGGGCCCGAAGAAGCAGATCGACGAGGACATCGGCGACGACATGGACCTGCTGCTGCAGGCCATCGAGCTGGTGGTCAGCACGCAGTTCGGGTCGACGTCGATGCTGCAGCGCAAGCTGCGCGTGGGGTTCGCCAAGGCGGGCCGGCTGATGGACCTGATGGAGAGCCGCGGCATCGTCGGGCCCAGCGAGGGCTCCAAGGCGCGCGACGTGCTCACCAAGCCGGACGAGCTGGCCGAGGTGCTGGCCAAGGTGCGCGGCGAATCGTGAACCGCGCGGACGATCATCGCCGAACACCCGCCGCGGGACCGCGATGATCGCGTACGATCGGCCCACCGCGGGCGGCGCGGCCGCTCCGTCCGTCGCTCGCGTTCGCGGACATTTCGCCATAAATCCCTCGCTATGCCAAAAATGATCTTTGGATGGCGGGGGCGGCGGTCGGACGACGCCTTCGGTGCCGTCTCCCCCGTCGGCATGGCGGATTGATGCGAAATCTTGCCCAGTTTCGAACGTGTTGCCTGTCGCCCAGCGGGCATTGCGATTTCTAGACTGGTGTCACAGGAGTGTGGGGACGGTCCAGGCGCGCTCTCAGGGAGGCCCGGCGTGAGCATTGGTGAGACCTTGGCGAGGGAGCGTCAGCGGGCCGGTCTCACGATCACGCAGGTGAGCTTGCGAACCCGGATCCGTGAGACCGTCATCCGCGGCATCGAACGCGACGACTTCAGCGCCTGCGGCGGCAACTTCTACGCCCGCGGGCACATCCGCAGCATCGGCCGCGTGATCGGCATCGATCCGGAGCCGCTGGTGCAGGAGTTCGACGCGATGCACGGCGGCGCCCCCGCACCGATCTCCGCGGTCACCGCGTTCGAGCCGGAGCACCCGGTGCCGTTCCGCGAGCGCCGCGCGCCGAACTGGAGCGCGGCGATGGCCCTGGCCCTGGCGCTCGTGGTCATCTACGGGGTGTTCCAGGTGTTCAGCGGCGACTCCGCGCACCGCACCGCCCGCCAGGTGGCCGGGTCCCCCGAGCTGGGCGTGGCCTCCCCGGCGCCCACGCGCACGCAGCGGGCCGAGGATCCGGTGGCCGTGGCGCCGCGCAAGAACGTCCAGCTGGCGGTGCAGGCGCGGCGCAACACGTGGCTGAGCGTGCAGGGCGACAAGGGCCGCGAGCTGTTCAGCGGCACGCTGCGCCCCGGGCAGTCGCGCGAGTGGACGGCCAAGAAGAAGATCAGCATCATCATCGGCAACAGCTCCGGGGTGCGGCTGACCGTCAACGGCAAGAACCTGGGCACCCCCGACCAGAACGGCGGCGTGGTCCGGCTGAGCTTCACGCCCGACGACCCCGACGCCGCCTGACCCGCGCCGCACCCGACCCGCGCCGCACCTGACCCGAAAGGCCGCCCGAAACGGAGGCCGGGCGGGTGCCCCCGGACGGACCGCGCGGGGCCCGCGGCCCGTTACCGTTAGGGCATGTCCAATCGCCGCACGGTCTCCCTCGTCACCCTCGGCTGCGCACGCAACGAGGTCGACTCCGAAGAGCTCGCCGCCCGCCTGGAGGAGTCGGGGTGGGGCCTGACCGACAACGCCGACGACGCCGACGTGGTCGTGGTCAACACCTGCGGTTTCATCGAGGCGGCCAAGAAGGACTCCATCGACACGCTGCTGGCCGCGCACGACTCGGGCGCCAAGGTGGTGGCGGCGGGCTGCATGGCCGAGCGGTACGGCAGGGAGCTGGCCGAGGCGCTGCCCGAGGCCGACGCGGTGCTCGGTTTCGACGACTACGCCGCGATCGGCGAGCGGCTGGACGACGTGCTCGCCGGACGCCGCCTCACCCCGCACACCCCGCGCGACCGGCGCACGCTGCTGCCGATCACGCCCGTGGAGCGGGCGGCGTCCGCCTCGGCCGTCGTGGTCCCCGGGCACGGCGCGCCCGCGGACCCGCCGGGCGATCTGCCCGACGGGGTCGCCCCGGCGTCCGGGCCGCGGGTGCTGCGCCGCCGGCTGGGCGGCGGGCCGGTCGCGCCGCTGAAGCTGGCGTCCGGCTGCGACCGCCGCTGCTCGTTCTGCGCGATCCCCGCCTTCCGCGGCGCGTACGTGTCGCGCCCCCCGGCCGAGGTGCTGGCGGAGGCGCGCTGGCTGGCCGGGCACGACGTGCGCGAGCTGGTGCTGGTCAGCGAGAACTCCACCTCCTACGGCAAGGACCTGGGCGACCTGCGCGCCCTGGAGAGGCTGCTGCCCGAGCTGGCGGCGGTGGACGGCGTCGCCCGGGTGCGCGTCAGCTACCTGCAGCCCGCCGAGCTGCGCCCCGGCCTCATCGAGACGATCTGCGGGACGCCGGGCGTCGCGCCGTACTTCGACCTGTCGTTCCAGCACGCCGCGGCCCCGGTGCTGCGCCGGATGCGCCGGTTCGGCGACCCGGAGCGCTTCCTGGAGCTGCTCGACCGCATCCGCGCGCTGGCGCCGGAGGCGGGCGTGCGGTCCAACTTCATCGTCGGGTTCCCCGGCGAGACCGACGGCGACGTCGAGGAGCTGCTGGCGTTCCTGTCCGCCGCCCGACTGGATGCGGCGGGGGTCTTCGGGTACTCCGACGAGGACGGGACCGAGGCCGCGACCCTGGACGGCAAGCTGCCGCCCGAGGAGATCGCCGCCCGGGTTGAGGAGGTGTCGGCGATGGCCGAGGAGCTGACCGCGCAGCGCGCCGAGGAGCGCGTCGGGACGCGGGTGGAGGTGCTGCTGGAGGACGAGACGCCGGACGGCGCGTTCGAGGGGCGCGCCGCCCACCAGGCGCCCGAGGTGGACGGCGCGGTCGTCGTGCACGGCGCCGCCGGGGCGTCCCCCGGCGACATCGTCGCGGCCACCGTGACCGGCAGCGACGGCGTCGACCTCGTGGCGGACGTGTCATGATCGCCGGAGCGCCCGATCCGGTGGCGGGCCCGGCGGCGCCCGGCGGCCCGCCCGGCCCCTCCGGCCCCTCCGGCCCCTCCGGACCGTCCGCCCCGCAGGCCAGCGTCTACAACATCGCCAACGGCCTGACGATGCTGCGCATCCTCATGGTGCCGGTGTTCGTGTGGCTGCTGTTCCAGGACGGCACGGCCTGGCGGCTGGCGGCGTTCGCGATGTTCGCGGCGGCCTCCGTCACCGACAAGATCGACGGCGATCTGGCCCGCAGCCGCGGCCTGGTCACCGACTTCGGCAAGATCGCCGACCCGATCGCCGACAAGGCGCTGACCGGGGCGGCGCTGATCGGCCTGTCGGTGCACGGCGAGCTGTGGTGGTGGGTGACCGCGCTGATCCTCACCCGGGAGATCGGCATCACCGTCCTGCGCCTGGTGGTGATCCGCTACGGCGTGATCCCCGCCAGCAAGGGCGGCAAGCTGAAGACGCTGCTGCAGGTCATCGCGATCGGCCTGTACATCCTGCCCGGCCCGTTCGACCCGGTGCGCTGGGCGGTCATGGGCGCGGCCGTCGCGGTGACGGTGGTGACCGGCGCCGACTACGTCGTGCGGGCGTGGCGGCTGCGCCGCACCGCGCGCCCGGCGCCGTCGGGGAAGGCGCCGTGACGGAGCTGACCTACGCCGAGGTCGGCGCCACCGAATGCGGCGACCTGCCCGGCGGCTACCGGCACCTGCGCCACCGCGCCCTGGTCGGCTCGGGGCGGCGCGCGATGCGGGAGGCGGCCGACGCCGTCCTGGAGTTCTGGATGCACCGTGCGGCGGGGGTGCGCATCGACGCGTCGGCGCAGCGGGCCGCGCCCGGCGTGCACGTCGAGTCGCGCATGGGCGTCGGCCCGCTGAGCCTGTCGGCGCCGTGCCGGGTCGTGTGGGTGCAGGAGGGCGAGCGCCGTGCGGGCTTCGGCTACGGCACCCTGCCGGGGCATCCCGCGACGGGGGAGGAGGCGTTCGTGGTGGAGCTGGACGACATGGACGACGTGTGGCTCCAGGTGACCTCGTTCAGCCGCCCCGCCGGATGGCAGATGCGCGCGGCGGGCCCGCTGGCCCCGCTCTTCCAACGCGTCTACGCCCGCCGTCTGGGCACCACCCTGCGCCGCCTGGTCGGCTGAGCGCGCGGGGGCCTCGGAGTTCCGGGGCGGGGGAGAGTCCCCGGCGGGCCGTCGCCCTGGACCCGCCGGGGAGACCGTGCGGGCGGTTCCGGCGCCCTTCGCGCTGGCCGGACGTCTCCAAGCCGCGGCCATCGGAGGCGTGGTGCCGCCATCACCCTTTGACGAAGCCGTCGAAAGCCTCGATGGTCCTATTCTGACAAATGCGGTGCCCGGGGCGGCGTCCAATAGGCGGATCAGGGTGGCCGAGCCGGCCTGCAGACGCGGCTCCAGGCCCGAACGTTCTGGGAATTCCTGCGATGCCGGGCCCGCGCGCCTTGGCGCTCGGGGTGATCTGGCGATGCACGTCACCCTGCTGGACAGTGGGAAGGCCTCGGGCTGGTCGGCGGTGGGACGGTTGATCCCGGTAGCCGGACGCGAGGTGCGTTTCGGCGTGATGTCGCGGCTTTTCGGGAAGATGAAAACCGATATTGCGGTCGTTCTTCACCATTCTCATGCCCCCCGTCGGCCTGTTCCGGACACGCTCCGCCGTCCCGGAATCCTTTGAAAGGATTCAGTGCGGCGGCGCGCCCAGGATGCGCCGGTCCCGCGGCGGGGCGCCCGCGGCACGTCGCCCCGCCGCCCCGATCCCCGGCCCGCCCGCGCGGCGCGAGTAGATTCGGTGCCCACCGGCTGCGAGAGGGGATGCGATGCGGGTCGAGTTGCTCACCGTCGGGGACGAGCTGCTGCTCGGCGACACGGTCAACGGCAACGCGGCGTGGCTGGGGCGGCGGCTGGCCGACCACGGCGTCGCGGTGACCCGCAGCACGGTCGTCGGCGACCGGCTCGACGTGATCGTCGAGGCGGTCACCGAGGCGCTCGGCCGGGCCGACGCGGTCATCACCACCGGCGGTCTCGGCCCGACCGGCGACGACGTCACCCGGGACGCGCTGGCCAAGGCGGCGGGCGTGGCGCTCGTCCGCGACCCGGAGCTGGAGCGGCGGCTGCGCGAGCGCGTCGCCGCGGCCGGGCGCGGGCTGCGGCCGATGGCGCTGCGCATGGCGGACGTCCCCGAGGGGGCCGGGCTGCTGGCCGACTCGGCGGGCGGCGCCCCGGGCCTGCGGGTGCGGCTGCCGGGCGGAACGGTGTACGCACTTCCGGGCGTCCCGGCCGAGATGCGCACGATCATGGAGGAGGTCGTGCTGCCGGAGCTGGCGGACGCCGCACGGTCCCGGGACGGCGGCCCCGCGGTGGCGCGCCGCCTGCTGCGCACCGCCGGCATCTGGGAGTCCGAGCTCGCCACCGCGCTGGCGCCGGTGGAGGCCCTCGACGGCGTCGCGCTGGCGTACCTGCCCGACCCCGCCGAGGTGCGGGTCCGCCTCACCGCCGCGCCGGACCGGCTCGACGACGTCGAGCGGCGCGCCCGCGAGCTGCTCGGCCCGGACGCGGTCTACGGCACGGACGAGGAGACCCTGGACAAGGTCGTGCACCGGCTGCTGGCCGAACGGTCGGCGACGGTCGCCACCGCCGAGTCCCTCACCGGGGGGCTGATCGGCGCCGAGCTGACCCGGATGCCCGGCTCGTCGGCGACGTACGCCGGGGGAATGGTGGCGTACTCCACGGCGTTGAAGGAGAAGATGCTCGGCGTCCCGGCCGACCTGCTCGCCCGGCACGGCGCGGTGCATCCGGACGTGGCCGCGGCCATGGCCGCCGGAGTGCGGGAACGCCTCGGCGCCACCTACGGCGTGGCGGTCACCGGAGTGGCGGGTCCCGACCCGCAGGACGGGCGTCCGGTCGGCACCGTCTTCGTCGGCGTGTCCGGTCCCGAAGGATCGCCCGTGGTGGTCGAGCCGCGACTGCCCGTCCCCGGCACCGGTGCCGTGGCGCGCGGGATCATCCGCCGAATGACCGTTGTGCACGCTCTTGAGCTGCTACGACGTGTTCTGCTGGACTTGCCGGTGCGGTGGGCGGCGCCTCCCGGCGGCGGCGACGCTCGCGAAGATCGGGAAGTCTAGGGCTGATTACAGCGTTACGTTCCAAGCGAACACGAAATCCACGGTCTGCCACCCCCGCGTCCGAGCCGGGTACGGTGGAACCGTCAGATGGTCCACACTGAGGGAGGGAGCGAGACGATGGTCCTGCTTCGCCAGCTGCTCGGTGACGTACTGCGGCAGCTGCGGCTGCGCCAGGGACGCACCCTCCGCGAGGTGTCCGCGGCGGCACGGGTTTCCCTCGGCTATCTCTCCGAGGTCGAGCGGGGACAGAAAGAGGCCTCTTCGGAACTGCTCTCCTCGATCTGCAAGGCCCTGGGGGTCCCGCTGTCGCACGTGCTTCGTGAAGTGGCGGACCAACTGGCCTTGGCCGAGCTCCAGCACGAGCCGGTGCTGGCGGGCGCTCCGCCCGAGCACGAGCGCATCTCCGACGAGCGGATCCCGTCCGATCGCATCCCGGCCACCCCGGAGGAGATCACCGGCGAGTTCCGCGCCGACATGGTCGCGGCCTAGCGCGGGGAACGGCGGCCCGCCCCGGCCGCCCAGGGCGCGGCGCGAGCGCGCGCCCCGCCTGGTGGGCGCATGCCCGCGCACCGTGCGGCGGCGACACGGGGGTGCCGGCCGATGTGGCGGGTCTCACGGATGAAGGCGGCTTTAATGGGGAGCCTTCCACTGTTAGTGCCGATACCGGCCGAACGACGTGGAAGGAACTCACATGGCAACGGTCAAGAGCCCGCTGGGCGACGAGGCCCGCAAGGTCGTGGCGGAGGCGCTGCAGGGCGCCCTCGTCGATATGATCGATCTGTCCCTGTTCGCCAAACAGGCCCACTGGAACCTGACGGGCCGCAACTTCAAGGTCGTCCACGAGCACCTCGACGAGGTCGTGGACCTGGCCCGCACGTACACCGACGAGGTGGCCGAGCGCGCCATCGCCCTCGGCGTCAACCCCGACGGCCGCGTCCGCACCGTCGCCGACCGCACCCCGATCCCGCAGCTGGAGCCGGGCTACGTGGCCGACGACAAGGTGGTGGCCGCGATGACCGACGTGCTGGCCCAGCTGATCACGCGGTTCCGCGAGCGGGTGCGGGCCACCGACGAGCCCGACCCGGTCACCCAGGACCTGCTCATCGAGATCACCAGCAAGCTGGAGATGCAGCACTGGATGTTCCAGGCCCAGCTGTAACCCGCGGCGATGACTGGTACGACGGCCACGACCGGCCAGCGCGAACCCCGGCCGCAGGCGGCCGGGGCTCGGCATGAGAAGGGGGCGGTGACGGTTTTCGACCGGCTGGTCGACCAGGCGTGGCCCGCCGCGCACGTCGAGGACGCGCACGGCTGGCGGCTGCGCTACGCCTACGGGGTCACCAAGCGCGCCAACTCCGTCTGGGCCGCCGCCGAGCCCCCCGATCCGGCCGCCGCGGTCGCGGCCGCCGAACGCTTCTACTTCGACCGCGGCCTGCCGGCGGTGTTCTCCGTCAGCCCCTGGTCGCGGCCCGCGGGCCTGGACGGCCTGCTGCACGGCCGCGGCTACACCGTCGCCGACCCGACCCTGGTCATGACGGCCGACCTGGCCGCCGACCGGCCCGTCACCCGGGAGGTCGAGGTCGCCGACGCGCCGTCCGGCGCCTGGCTGGACCTCTGGTGGTCGGTCGACGGCCGCGGCCCCGACGCGCTGCCCGCCGCCACCGGCATCCTCACCGGGGTGCCCGCCGCTTACGCCACGCTCGGGGACAGCGTGGGACGCGCCGTTCTCCAAGGCGACTGGCTCGGCGTGTACTGCATGGCCACGGCACCCCGAGCCCGCCGCCGAGGGCTCGCCCGCGAAGTGCTGCACGCCCTGCTCAACCACGGACGCGCCCAGGGCGCCCGCCGCGCCTACCTGTGCGTGACCGAACGCAACACGGCCGCCCGCGCCCTCTACGCGGGCTCGGGCTTCGCACCCGCCTCCCGCTACCACTACCGGGTCAGGGCACGCGCCTGAGGCTTCTCGCGGCGTCCGCGCCTGCCGGCCGCCCTCCCCGGCCCGGCCCCGCCGGGTCCGCCTCACGGGGGCACCGCGTATCCAGGACGAACCACACGGTGAACCCGCGGCCCCGGCGCCGCACGCCCCACGCCAGCGAGGACGCCGCCACGATCCGCAGGCCGCGCCCGCTCAGCCCGTCGCCGGCGTCCACCACGCGCGGCACCGTCGCCGCGCCGCCGTCGTCGGTGACCTCGCCCCGCACCCGCTCCCGCCCGATCAGCAGCTCGACCCTGATGCTGCCGCCCAGCCCCGAGTCGGTATAGCGCAGCGCGTTGGTCATCAGCTCCGACACGCACACCGAGCAGTCGTACAGCCCCGGATGGTCGGGTCCGAGCACGTCGCCCAGCCAGCGCCGCACATGCCCGACGGCCCGCTCGATCCCGGGCACCACCAGCGCCTCGAGCCGCGGCGCGGGAACGTCGCTCGTCCGCATGGCTTCTCTCCTTCCTCACGACGTCGTCGCAAGGAGTGAACGGGGCCCGCCGCGCCGTATGACACGCATTCACGGTCAGGGACTTCTTCCCTGAACACCAACGGACTGTGTCACAACTGCCACATGCGCCAAGCGGCGCACACGGCCCCCACGCCTGTGGCGGCCCCGTGGCGGCCGTCAGGCGGCCGGGGGCAGGTGGGCGAGGACGGTGCCGGCGAACTCCACGGCGAGCGGGCTGAGGGCGTCCCAGCTGCGCGCCGCCCAGCCCGCCTCCAGCGGCGGCAGCTCCGGGATCGGCACGAGCCGCACGTCGCTTCGGGGGTTGCGCGTCCAGCCGGGCAGCGCCGGCAGGACGGCGTGCCCGAGCCCGAGCTCGGCCAGCAGCAGCGCGGTGTCCCAGTCGGCCACGCTCGTGGTGGACTCAAGGCGCACGCCCTGCCGCTCCAGATGGCCCGCCAGATGCCCGCGCGACGTCGACTGCTCGGGCAGCTCGATGTGCCGGGTCCCGGCCAGGTCGGCGAGCGCGACCGACTCGCGGCGCGCCAGCGGCGCGTCCGCGCGCACCGCCAGCACCCACGGCATCCGGTAGGAGGGGCGCTGCTCGATCCCGTCCACCGGCGGGCCGATCGTCACCCAGGCCAGGTCGGCGTCGTGGGCGTGCACCGCCTCCAGGCAGCGGCGGCTGGAGTTGGCCGTCTGGAACTGCAGCGTCACGTCGGGGTGCCGGTCCCGGAACGCCGCCACGCCCGCCGCCATGAAGTGCCGCACGGTGGTCGCGCCGGTCGCGATGCGCACCGTGCCGCCGCGGCCGCGCCGCAGGTCGTCCAGCTGCCGCAGCGCCGCGTCCAGCCCGGCCAGGCCCTCGGCGGCCGCGCGGCGCAGGATCTGCCCCGCCCGGGTGGGCACCACCCCGCGCGGCCGCCGCTCCAGCAGCACCAGGCCGGTCTCCCGCTCCAGCCGCTTGACGTGCTGGCTGACCGCCGACTGGCTGCACGACATCTCCCGCGCCACCGCGCTCAGGCTCTGCGCCTCGCACACGGCCACGAACACCCGAAGGTCGTCCAACGTCATGCGTCCAAGGTAAAGCTTGGAGATCGTCAAGCAAACCCGAGAATTGACTTCATCTTGCGGGCGGCGCAGGATCGCCATAGCAGGCGGCGACCCGCCGGGGGCTCGCGCGACCCCGGCGGGCGCCGACCGCGACGCGGGGGCTATGCGCCGCCCGCAGGGGCGGGCTGGCAGTGCGGGCACCAGAAGGTGACGCGCTCGGCGGCGTCCGGGCCCTGGCCGGCGCGCCGCACCCGGGTGCCGCAGCGGCGGCAGGGGAGGCCGGCGCGCCCGTAGACCCAGTGCTCGCGGCCGGGGCGCCGGTCGCCGGTGGTGACGTGGCCGCGGCGGTCCTTGTTGGCGTCCAGCAGCCGGTGCGCCAGGTCCACCAGCCCCGGCAGGTCGGGCGCGTCGCCGACGGGCGTCCAGGGGTGCACGCCGCGCAGGAACAGCACCTCGGCCTTGTAGACGTTGCCGATCCCGGCCAGGCGGGTCTGGTCGAGCAGCGCCTCGCCGATCGGGCGGGCGGGCCGCTCCGCCAGGCGGCGGACGGCCTCGGCGGCCGGGCCGGGGCCCCACGCCGCGTCCAGCAGGTCGGGGCCGAGGTGCCCGACGGCGCGGTGCTCCTCGGCGGTGCGCAGCAGTTCCACGACGCCGAGGGAGTAGCCGAGCGCCAGCCATTCGGCGTTGCCGAGGACCAGGCGGATGCGGTGGTCGCGCGGGGGCGGCCCGGCGGCCCGGCGCACCCGCCACACGCCGTCCATCTTCAGGTGCGTGTGGACGGTGACGCCGCCGTCGACGCGCACGAGCAGGTGCTTGCCGCGCGCCACGGCCGAAAGGACGGTGCGCCCGCGCAGGTCGGCGGTCGCCAGCCGGGGCACCCGAAAGTCGCTGCGCGTCAGCGGACGCCCGGCGAGCGCCTCGTGCAGGCGCCGGGCGGTCTGCCAGACGACGTCGCCCTCGGGCACGGCGCGCCCCTCGGCTTCCCCTCGGCCGCCCCTCAGATGAAGGACGGGCTCTCCCAGGCGGCGGGGTCCTCGGTCAGCTTGCGCACCGGCTCGGGCAGCTCGCCCGACGCGATGTGGGCGAGGGAGACCCGCTCCAGGATGCCGCGCTCGCTGGCGCGCAGCGCGATCCACACCTCCTGCAGCGAACGGGCCGGGCCCGCGTAGCCGACGTGCTCGGGGCGCTCGCCCCGCACGCCCAGCAGCGGACCGTCGATGGCGCGGATGATGTCGGCCAGGGAGATCTGGTCGGCCGACTTGGCCAGCCAGTAGCCGCCCTCGGGGCCGCGCTGGCTGCGGACCAGGCCGGAGCGGCGCAGCTGGCCGAGGATGTTCTCCAGGAACTTGGGCGGGATCTGCTGCGCTTCGGCGAGCTGGACCGCTGTCACCGGGTGACTCCCGGCCACAGCCAGCTCCGCGGCGGCACGCAGCGCGTAGTCGACCCGGGCGGACAATCGCATGGCAGCCATTATCCCTTGTCGGTAGGACTGGTTCGGCTTGGTCCCCCACCTTGATCGCCGGGCGGCGCGCGGGACCCGCGAAAGGACCGGTCCGGACCGTTCCCGGGGCCGTTCGGCGACCGCAGGCGGCGTGTGCCCGCACGACCGCCCGGCGGCGGCCGCGCGGGGACACGCGGCGGGTCAGGCCAGGCCGAGCAGCTCGGCGGCGGCCTGGGCGTTGGCGTGGGCGGCGCCGTAGGTGGCCAGGTGGACGGCCCCGTCCGGCCGCCACACCGGCAGGCCCATCTCCACCACGACGGTGTCGGGCCGGGCGGCCACCAGGGCCTCGGCCAGGGCCCGCTGGCCCGCGTGGCGGTGCGCGTCGCGCAGCACGACGACGAGACCGCGGCCGCTGGCACGTTCCAGCACGCCTTCCGCCTCCGCCGCCGACCCCTCGGCCCGCACCGCGTCCGGCGCCCACGGGCCGAGCCCCCACGGGGTGGGCCCGACCGCGATGTTGCCGGTCGCGGCGACCTCGACGACCAGCGGGGCGTTCCCGCCGTCCCGCCAGTCGGGCAGCTCGCCCGACACCCGCACCGCCCGGCGGGCCGCCTCCAGCCCGGTGGCGCGGTCGGCGGTGGCCGGGGCCCGGTCCGCCAGCCAGTCGCGCAGCGCGCGGGTGCGGGCCGCCGCGTCCGCCAGGCGGTCCAGGGGCAGCCGCCCGCCGCGCACCGCCTCCTCGATCGCCGCCAGGACGGCGCGCAGGCTGTCGTGGTGCTCGCGCGACCCCAGGCACAGCAGGTCGGCGCCCGCCAGCAGGGCCCGCACGGCCGCCTCGGGGATCCCGATCTCGCCGCTGGCGCCCGCCATGTCCAGCGCGTCGGTCACGATCACCCCGTCGTAGCCGAGGCGGCCGCGCAGCAGCCCGGTGATCGCGGCGCGGGACAGGGTGGCCGGAACGCCCCCGGTGACCGCGGGCAGGTTCAGGTGGCCGGTCATCACCGCCCGCGTGCCCGCCCCGATCGCCGCGCGGAACGGCACCAGCTCGCGGCGCTCCAGCAGTTCCATGTCGGCGTCCACGACCGGCACGCCCAGGTGGGAGTCGACCACGGTGGCGCCGTGGCCGGGGAAGTGCTTGGCGCACGCGGCCACCCCCGCCTCCTGGGTGCCGGCCACGGCGGCGGCCGCGTGCCGGGCCACCAGCTCGGCGTCGGAGCCGAACGAGCGGGTGCCGATCACCGGGTTGTCGGCGGCGGTGTTGACGTCCACCGACGGGGCGAAGTTGAGATTCACCCCCGCCTCGGCCAGCTCGGCGCCCAGCGACCGGTAGACCCGGCGGGTCAGCTCGGGGTCGTCGACCGCGCCGAGCGCGGCGTTGCCCGGATAGGGGCTGGCGGTCACGTGCCCGGTGAGGCGGGTGACGTCGCCGCCCTCCTCGTCGATGGTGACCAGCGGGTCGCCCGCCTTGCGCAGCTCGGCGGTCAGCGCGGCCAGCTCCTCGGTGCCGGGCACGTTGCCGTTGATGGCGAAGACGGTGACGCCGCCGAGGCCCTGCTCCACCTCCTCCAGCAGCCAGCGGGGCGGCAGCGCGCCGGGGAAGGCGGGCAGCAGCGTGCCCCGCGCCAACCGGGTGATCTCGCTGTCGGTTCGGCTCGTCTCCGGCCCGCTCATCCCTTCACCGCCCCGGCGGTCAGGCCCGCCACCATGCGGCGCTGGACCAGCAGGAAGAACGCGATGACCGGCACGGTCAGCAGCGTGGAGGCGGCCATGATCGGCCCCCAGGCGTTGCCGCTGCGGCCGAAGAAGAACTGCAACATGATCGGCAAGGTGTATCTGTCCTGGTCGTCGAGGAAGGTGAAGGCGAAGATGAACTCGTTCCAGGCGGTGATGAACGAGAAGATGCTCGTGGCCACCAGGCCCGGCGCCACCAGCGGCAGCAGGACGGTGACGAACGTGCGCACCGGCCCGGCGCCGTCGATGGCGGCGGCGTCCTCCAGCTCGCGCGGCACCGCGGCGACGAACCCGCGCAGCATCCAGATCGCGAACGGCACCGCGAAGGCGATGTAGACCACCAGCAGCCCGGCCAGGCTGTTGAGCATGTCCAGCCGCTTGAGGTCCAGGAACAGCGGGATGACCAGCGCCTCGATCGGCACCATCTGCACCACCAGCAGCATGATCAGGAACGTGGTGCGGAACCGGAACCGGAACCGCGCGACGGCGGTGGCGGCCAGCAGCGCCAGCAGGCTGGACACCAGCACGGTGCCGAGCGCCAGCAGCGCGCTGTTGCGCAGGTACACCCAGAACGGCACCTCGGCGATGCCGCCGTTCAGCACCAGGTCGAAGTGCTGCAGGGTGGGATGCGCGGGCAGCGGCCGGGGCGTGGTGCTGAAGATCTCGGTGTTGGGCTTGAAGGCCGTGGACACCATCCACAGCACCGGGAACACGGCGACGGCGAAGACCAGCAGCCCGGCGCCGTTCAGCACGGCCTTGCGCACGGCCTTGGTCTTGGCGCTCATGCCGTCTCCCCCTGGCGCACCAGGACGCGCACGTACACGGCCGTGACGACCAGCAGGATCGCCGTCAGCACCAGCGCGATCGCCGAGCCCATGCCGAGCTTGGGATTGAGCGACCCGAACGCCTCGGAGTAGGCGTACAGCGACAGGTTGAAGGCGTCCCGGTTGGCCATCCCGGCCATGATGAACAGCTGGGTGAACACCTTGAAGTCCCAGATCACGCTCATCACGACCAGCACCATGAAGATCGGCTTGAGCAGCGGGAAGGTGATCTGCCAGAACGCGCGCCACGGGCCGGCGCCGTCCACCCGCGCCGCCTCGTACAGCTCGCCGGGCAGGCTCTTCAGCCCGGCCAGCACCGAGACGGCCACGAACGGGCAGGACTGCCACACCACGCACACCGTCAGCACGGTGTAGGCGGGCAGCGGGCCGGCGAACCAGTTGAAGTCGCTCCAGCCGCCGCCGACCAGCGCGTCCGGCAGCAGGTCCAGGAACCAGTTGACCAGGCCGCCGGTGGTGCCGAACAGCCAGGAGAAGATGATCGCGGCGGTGACCGGCGGGGTGGCCCAGGCGACCATCACGCCGCCGGCGACGAACCGCGACATGCGCCGGCCCAGCCGGTTGAGCAGCAGCCCCACCAGCGTGCCGAGCACCAGCGTGGCCGTCACCGCGACCGCCGCGAACAGCACGGTCTGCCGCAGCGACTGCCAGAAGAGCGGGTCGCCGAGGATCGTCTCGAAGTTGGCGGTGCCGACGTTCTCGGCGGGCTCGCCGCGCAGCTGCCGGTTGCCGATCTTCTGGAACGACATGACGGCGATCTGCACCATCGGCCAGAACATCAGCACCGCGATGACGACGACGGTCGGCGCGATGAGCAGGTACGGGCCGTAGCGCGGCCCGCGGCGGGTGCGGCGGGGGCGGGCCCGGCCGGAGGGGGCGCTCCGGCCGGGCCGCCCGCGCACCGCCGGAGCGGTGTCGAGCATGGCGTCAGCCCCCGATCACGGGTTGAGCAGCGTGTCGGCCTGCTCGTTGGCCTTCTTCATCTCCTCGGCGGCCGAACCGCCCTGCATCACCGCCTTGACCGCGTTCGGCAGCACCTTCTTGGCCTGCTCGAACTCGCCCCAGCCCGCGCTGATCGGCGGGAACTTGGTGTTGGCCGCGATCTGCGTGAAGGCCGCCAGCGCGGGGTCGGTGAAGCTGACGTCCGAGCGCATCGAGGAGAAGCCGCTGTAGTCGGCCCACGCCTTGGCGTTCTTGGCGTTGTTGAGGACGGTGATGTAGTCGAACGCGGCGTCCTTGGCCTTGCTGTCGTTCCACACCGCCAGGTCCGAGCCGCCCGCCATGACCGGGGCGTTGCCGCCGTTCTTGGCGGGGATCGGGAACACCGCCCACTTGTCGGCGTCCTTGTCGGAGATCTTCTTCATCTCCTTCAGCGCCCAGCTGCCGTCGATGTACATGCCGAGCTTGCCGAGGGCGAAGTCGCGCTGCGGGCCCTCCAGCTCGTTCTTGCCGATGTACTTGGCCGGGGCGACCTTCTCCTTGGTGACCAGCCCGGCGTAGAAGTCGACGGCCTCCACGGCCGCCGGCTGGTCGAGCTTGCCGACGAACCTGCCGCCCTCGTCGACGGCCACCTCGCCGCCGTTGCCCCAGATGAAGCTGAGCAGCGCGTTGGTCTGGTCGCTGGGCGCGCCGATGCCCGGGACCTTCTTCTCGTCCTGGATCTTCCTGGCCGCCGCGGTCAGCTCGGCCCAGGTCTTGGGCGGCTGGATGCCCAGCTCCTGGAACCAGTCCTTGCGGTACCAGACGGCGCGCACGCCGCCGTACCACGGCACCGCGTAGGTCTTGCCGCCGGAGCGGTCGTTGGCCAGGGCGGTCTTGTTGAGCTTGGCGCCGTCGGCCCAGCCGTTGAACCTGTCGGTGATGTCGGCGAGGCTGCCCTGCTCGATGTGGGACTGCACGTCGGTGTTGCCCAGCTCGGTGACGTCGGGGCCCTCGCCGCCCGCCGCGGCCTTCTGGAACGTGGTGGCCACCTGCGCCCACGGCACGTACTTGACGACCACGTCGGTGTCGGGGTGCTTCTGCTTGAACTCGGCCTCGACCCCGTCGAGGAACTTGGTCTGCTCGGGCGTCCCGTCGCCCATCATCCAGACTTTGAGCTGCGCGGGGCTCTGGCCCGTGCCGTCACCGTCGTCGTTGCCGCCGCCGCAGGCCGTGGCGGCCAGGGCGAGCGCGGCCGTCACGGCCGCTGCCTTGATGTACTTCACTGGGGGTCCTTTCCGGCTCATCCAGCGGGCGGGCCTTCGCGTGCGCGTCCGGGGGATGCGGTGGAACCGGCGGGGAGCCCGTAGGGTCCCAGCCATGGCACCGAATCGGCCCCGTGACGCCCTGCTCGTCGGTCGGCGCTGTCGTGCGGCCTGGTCCGGCACCGGGGGCGGTCCGGCCGCCTGCGCGTAAACTAACAAGAAAGTTTCCTAAACAAAACCGCCTGTTAGCGGATTGAGACGTTGAAGGGGTGGGCCATGGCCAGGCGCCCGGGGACGCCGCGGCTGCTGCGCGAGCTCAACGACCGTGCCGCGCTGGAGCTTCTGGTCACGCAGGGGCCGCTGACGCGCGCGCAGATCGGCGCGCACACCGGGTTGTCGAAGGTGACCGCCTCCCAGCTGCTGGCCCGGCTGGAGGAACGCGGGCTGGTGCAGGTGGTGGGCGAGCGCGCCGGGGGACGCGGGCCGAACGCCGCGCTGTACGCCGTCGTGCCGTCCAGCGCCTACGTGGTGGGCATCGAGGTGGGGCCGGACGGGGTGACCGCCGCCGTCGCCGACATCACCGGCGGCGTCGCCTCCCAGGTCACCGTGGACCCGGGCGGCGCCGACGACCCCGTCGGCACCGTGCACAGCGCCGTGGTGCGGGCCTGCCGCTCGGCCCGGGTCGCGCTGCGCCGCGTCACCGCGGTGGTCATCGGCACGCCCGGCGTCGTCGACCCGCGCACCGGCGACGTGCAGTTCGCCTTCGACCTGCCCGCCTGGCACGAGGGCGTGCTCGACGCCCTGCACACCGACCTGCGCCGCCCCGTCGTCATCGAGAACGACGTCAACCTGGCCGCCATCGCCGAACGCGCCTACGGCGCGGCGCGGGGCGCCGAGGACTTCGCGCTGGTGTGGCTGGGCCGCGGCATCGGCCTGTCGATCATGCTCGGCGGCCGGCTGCACCGGGGGCGCTCGGGCGGCGCGGGCGAGCTGGGCTACCTGCCCGTCCCCGGCGCGCCCCTGCCGATGGGGTCGGCCCGCCGCGACCACGACGCCGAGGGCGTCACCAAGTCCAGCTCCTGGGGCATCCCGGCCCTGGCCGGCGGGTACGGCTCCCTGGTCAGCACCGACGCGGTGCTCGACCTGGCCCGCGCGCACGGCCTCACCGAGTCCACCGCCGTCGAGTGCGTGCGCGCCGCGGCCGCCGACGAGGACCGGGGCGGGGCCTTCCTGGACGAGCTCGCCGACCGCATCTCCTACGGCGTCGCGTCGGTGAACATCGTCCTGGACCCCGGCCTGGTCGTCCTGTCGGGCCAGCTGGGACGCGCCGGCGGACGGCCCCTCGCCGCCCGCATCGAACGCGCCGTGGGCCGCTACAGCCCGACCCGGCCGACGGTGGCCGTCACCCAGGTCGAAGGCGACCCCGTGCTGCGCGGCGCCCTGCACGCCGCGCTGGAACAGGCCCGAGAGGAGGTCTTCTCCGCCCCCGCGGGCTGACGCGGCATCCGGCGCCTCCGCACGGGGCCGCCGCGGAGGCGCCGCGGTTCACCGCGCGGGACGGCGCGCCGGCGGCTGCTCGCGGCGCCGCCGAGGGTCCCGCATCGCGCGGTCGAGGACGGTCTGGCTGATGATCTGACGCTTGCGCCGCCGGGCGGCGACCCACCGTGTCGTCGGTGTCATGGCGACTCCCCGTTCCGCGGCGACCCGCCCCCCGGGCCGCCGCAACCCCCTATGTCCCGATGATCCCAGGAATACGGCTCCGGCGGATCCGCCCGAGGGAGGAAACCGCGGGCGGACCTCTCAGACCTTCTGCCGAGGTGCCGTGCAACCCTGGAACGTAAGGCGCCCGCGGTGTCTTCCCGGCACCGAGCCGATCAAGGAAACTCGTCGACATGGCATTGCGCGACCGGCTGCGCCGCCTCCTGCGGCGGCCCGGCACCGTCGACCTGCGGCCGCTCCAGGCCGCGGTCGCCGAGGCCGGCGCCCGCGAACCGGAGGTGCGCGCCCTCTCCGACGAGGCCCTGACCAGCGCCGCACGCGCCCTGTCGGAAGGCGGCCCCGACTCCTCCGACGGCCGGCCGGGCTCCGACGCCACTGCGCACTTCCTCGCCGTGGCCCGGGAGGCGGCGCGGCGCACCCTCGGCGAGCGGCCCTACGACGTGCAGCTGCTCGGCACCCTCGGGCTGCTGTCGGGCCACGTGGTGGAGATGGCCACCGGCGAGGGCAAGACCCTGGCGGGCGCGCTGGCCGCCGCCGGATACGCGCTGCGCGGCAAGCGGGTGCACGTGATGTCGGTCAACGACTACCTGGCCCGCCGCGACGCCGAGTGGATGGGGCCGCTGTACGCGATGCTCGGCGTGACGGCGGCGTGGGTCGGGCAGTCGTCCACCCCCGACGAGCGCCGCCGCGCCTACGCCGCCGACGTCGCCTACGCGCCCGTCAGCGAGATCGGGTTCGACCTGCTGCGCGACCGCCTGGCCACCGACCCCGCCGACCTCGTCCTGCCCGAGCCGGACGTCGCGCTGATCGACGAGGCGGACTCGGTGCTGGTGGACGAGGCGCGCGTGCCGCTCGTCCTGGCCGGCGCCGCCGACACCGCCGCCGCCGACGCCGGCTACGCCGAACTGGTGCGGCGGCTGCGGCCCGGCCTGCACTACACCGCCGACGAGGAGGCCCGCAACGTCCAGCTGACCGCCGCCGGGGCCCGCGCCGTCGAGCAGGCCCTCGGCGGGATCGACCTGTACGCCCCCGAGCACCTGGACGCCCTCACCGCCGTCAACGTCGCCCTGCACGCCGAGGTGCTGCTGCAGCGCGACGTCGACTACATCGTCCGCGACGGCGCGGTGAAGCTGGTCAGCGCCTCGCGCGGCCGGGTGGCGCTGCTGCAGCGCTGGCCGGACGGACTGCAGGCGGCGGTCGAGGCCAAGGAGGCCCTGGAGGCGTCCCCCAGCGGCGAGATCCTCGACTCGATCACCGTCCAGGAGCTGGTCGGCCGGTACCCGGTGCGGTGCGGCATGACCGGCACCGCCCGGGCCGTCGCCGACCAGCTCCGCGAGTTCTACGACCTGGAGATCGCGGTCATCCCGCCCAACCGCCCGTGCGTGCGGGTCGACGAGCCCGACCGGCTGTACGCCACCGCCGCCGACAAGGAGGTCGCGATCGTCGACGAGATCGCCGCCGCGCACGCCGCCGGACGCCCCGTGCTGGTCGGCACCCTCGACATCGCCGAGTCCGAACGCCTGGCCCGCCGCCTGGACCGGGCCGGCCTGCCCTGCGTGGTGCTCAACGCCAAGAACGACGCCGAAGAGGCCGCGATCATCGCCCGGGCCGGGGCGCCCGGCGCCATCACCGTGTCCACCCAGATGGCCGGGCGCGGCACCGACATCCGCCTGGGCGGCGGCGCCCCGCCCGCCGGCGCGTCCCCCGCCCCGCCGCCCGAGGCCGACCGCGACCGGGTGGCCGGGCTCGGCGGCCTGCTGGTGATCGGCACCGGCCGGCACCCCAGCAGCCGCCTGGACGACCAGCTGCGCGGCCGCGCCGGGCGGCAGGGCGACCCCGGCGGCTCGGTCTTCTTCGCCAGCCTGGAGGACGACCTGGTCGCCCGGTACGCGCCCGAGGAGTCCTACGACGGGCCCGTCGCGCCGGACGGGCGGGTGGACGCCAAGGGCGCGCACTGGATCGTCGAGCACGCCCAGCGCGTCGCCGAGGGCGTGGACCTGGAGATCCACCGCAACACCTGGCGCTACCACCATCTGATCGGCCTGCAGCGCCGCGAGATCCTCGCCGAACGCGACGCCGTCCTGCACGGCGACGCCGCCGACCGGCTGCTGGCCGACCTGCGCCCCGAACGGCACGCCCGGCTGGTCGAGGAGGCCGGCCCCGAGCAGACCGCCGCCGCGGCCCGCCAGATCATGCTGTTCCACCTCGACCGCTGCTGGGCCGAGCACCTGGCCTTCCTCGCCGACCTGCGCGAAGGCATCCACCTGCGCTCGCTCGGCCGCGGCCTGGACCCGCTGGTCGAGTTCAACCGCGAGGCCGTCCCCGCGGGCAAGCGCCTGCTGCGACGGGCCCGCGACCGCGCCGCCGACGCCTTCGACGCCCTGAAGGTCGCCGACGGCGGGATCGACCTGCCCGGAGCGGAACTGACCCGCCCCTCGGCGACCTGGACCTACGTCGTCCACGACAACCCGTTCGGCTCGCTGGACGAACGGGCCTTCCGCGGCCTGGTCGCCATGTTCCGCCGCACCCGGAGGACGACCCGGTAGACAGCCCCGGTGGACAGACCCGGTAGCGGGGTCCGGGAGGCGGACTTGGTAGCCGGGTCCGGCGGCAGGCAGGCGCCGGGCCGGTCAGCCGCGCAGGCGCAGGCCGCGCGGGGTCGGGTGGAAACCGGCGGCCTCCAGCGCGGCGGCCAGCGGGGACCGGCCGATCGACGCGCCGTCGGCGCGTTCGACGGTGAGCTTGCCGAGCGCGCCCTCCCGCACGGCCAGGGCGAGGGCGTCCACCGCCGGCTGCAGCACCCGCGGATCGTCGGACCAGGTCAGCAGCGTCCGCCCGCCGCGTTCGACGTACAGCACCAGGCGGCCCTCCACCAGCACGACCAGCGCGCCCGCCTTGCGCCCCGGCTTGTGGCCGCCGGCGACCTCCTCGTCGCGTCCGGGCCACGGCAGGGCGGCGCCGTACGGGTTGGCCGGGTCGGCCGCCGCCAGCACCAGCGCCCGTTCGCCGTCCTGCGGGGCGGGGGTCTGCCACGGGTCGGCGGGCTCGCGCGGACGCAGCGCCCGCAGCCGGTCGACGGCCCCGGGCAGCGCGAACTGGGCCGCGCCCAGGCCCTCGACGAAGTAGCCCCGGCGGCACCGGCCGCTCTCCTCGAACGCCCGCAGCACCGGGTAGACGGCCGCGAACCCGCCCGGGGAGCGCTCGGCCGCCACCGCGCCCCGGATGACGACGCCGTACCGCTCCAGCAGCGCGTCGGCCAGCGCGTGCGACCGGCGCGTGGCGTCGGCCTCGCGTTCGGGCAGCGGCCACCAGCGGCCCGCGACCGTCGGCGGCCCGGTGCGGGACGGCAGCACGGGACGGCCCCGGCGGCGGGCGGCGCGCGCCG
>NZ_BAABDO010000040.1:0-48187 GCF_039539665.1 Actinomadura keratinilytica | reverse complement strand
GCTGACCCGCGACGACGTGGTGATCCCCGACGGCTTCACCCGCCCCCTCGGCGCCGCGGGAGCGCCATGAACCCGCTGCTGTCCCGGCGTTCGTGGCCGCAGGTTCCCGAGGGGGCGCTCGTCCTGGTCCCGGTGGGGTCGTTCGAGCAGCACGGGCCGCACCTGCCGCTGGACACCGACACCGCGATCGCGGCGGCGGTGGCGCAGGGCGCGGCGGCGGAACTTCCGCGCCGCCGTCCCGGCGAGCCGGTGCTGGTCGCGCCGCCGGTGACCTACGCGGCCAGCGGCGAGCACCAGTCGTTCGCCGGGACGATCTCCATCGGGCACGAGGCGCTGCGGTCGATGCTGGTGGAGCTGGTGCGCTCGCTGGCCACCTGGTGCGGTCGGGTGGTGTTCGTCAACGGGCACGGCGGCAACCTGCCGAGCCTGTCGGGCGCGGTCGCGCGGATGCGGGAGGAGGGGCACCGGGTGGCGTGGGTGCCGTGCGAGACCGAGACCGTCGACGCGCACGCCGGGTTCACCGAGACCTCGCTCATGCTGCACCTGGCCCCCGACCGGGTGGACATGACGCGGGCGGCGCCCGGCAACACCGCGCCCGTCGCCGAGCTGCTGCCCGCCATGACCGCCTCGGGGGTCGCCGCCGTGTCGCCGTCCGGCGTGCTCGGCGACCCGACCGCCGCCACCGCCGCCGAAGGCGAGCGGGTGCTGCGGCGGATGGTCGAGGAGGTGTGCGCGCTGGTCGACGGCGGCGTGCCCGGCGCCGACGGCCGCCTGCGGCTCGTCGAGGAGACCCGGCGATGAGCGCCGCCGCGGAAGCGGGACGGGTCGCGCTGGTCACGGGCGCGGCCCGGGGCATCGGCGCCGCCACCGTCCGCGCCCTGTGCGATCGCGGTTACCGGGTCGTCGCCGTGGACTGCTGCGCCGGGGACGTCCCCGGCGACCTGCCCGGCGTGACGTACGCGCTGGCCGGCGAGCACGAGCTGGACGCCCTGCGCGACGAGCACCCCGAGCAGGTCCTCGCGCTGGTGGCGGACGTCCGCGACCGCGACGCCCTGGACCGCGCCGCCGCCGCGGCCGTGGAACGGTTCGGCCGTCTGGACGCCGCCGTGGCCGCCGCCGCGGTGATCTCCGGCGGGCGGCCGCTGTGGGAGACCCCCGCCTCTCACGTGCAGGCGTTGTGGGACGTGGACGTGATGGGGGTGTGGAACACCGCCGCCGTCACGGTGCCGCGCATGCTGGCCGGCCCCGACCCGGCCGGCTGCCGGTTCGTGGCGGTCGCCTCGGCCGCCGGGACGCGCGGTCTGTTCCACCTGTCCGGATACGGCATGGCCAAGCACGCCGTGGTGGGGCTCGTCCGGTGCCTGGCCGCCGACCTGGTGGGCACCGGGGCGACCGCCGTGGCCGTCTCCCCCGGCTCGACCCGCACCTCGATGCTGTCGGCCACGGCCGCGTTGTACGGGCTGGACGACGTGGAGTCGTTCGCGCCGTCCCAGCTCACCGAGCGGCTGATCGACCCCGCCGAGGTCGCCGAGCTCATCGCGTTCTGCTGCTCGCGCGCGGGCGGCGTCGCCACCGGCACGGTGGTCAGCGCCGAAGGCGGGTTCCGGGGATGAGCCGTTCCGCTGCCCGGACGCGCCTGCCGCGCGGCTTCGTCGTCACGCTCGGCCGCCGCGTCCGCGTGTACGACGGCGGCCGCACGCTGGTGGGCGGCGCGCCCATGCGGCTGCTCCACCTGAACGGACGGGCGGCGGCGCTGCTGCGCGGCCGTCGCATCGAGGTCACCGACGCGCTGTCGGAACGCATGGCCGAGCGGCTGCTCGCCGCTGGCGTGGCGGACCCGGTGGTCGCCGAACTGCCGCCGGTCGACCTGTCGCAGGTGACGGTGGTCGTCCCGGTCCGCGACCGCGCCGGCCCGCTGGACCGGCTGCTGGCCGCCCTTGCGGGCCGCGTCGAGGTCATCGTGGTCGACGACGGCTCCAAGGACCCCGGGGCCGTCGCCGAGGTGACGGCCAGTCACGGGGCGCGGCTCATCCCCCTGCCCCGCAACGTCGGCCCCGCCGGGGCGCGCAACGCGGGACTGGAGAAGGTCTCCACCCCGTTCGTGGCGTTCGTCGACTCCGACGTGGTCGTGTCCCCGGAGGCGATCGCGACGCTGCTGCGTCATTTCCACCACCCGCGCGTCGCCGTCGCCGCTCCCCAGATCCTCGGGCTGCGCAAGCAGGGTGCCCCGAACTGGATCTCCCGCTACGAGGACGCCCGCTCGTCGCTGGACCTGGGGCCGACGCCCGCGCTGGTGCATCCCCGGTCGGCGGTGAGCTGGGTGCCCAGCGCGTGCCTGGTGGCCCGGGTCGCCGCCCTCGGCGAGGGCTTCACCGACGGGATGCGCGTCGCCGAGGACGTCGACCTGGTGTGGCGCCTGGCGGCCCAGGGGTGGCAGGTCCGGTACGAGCCCGCCGCCACCGCCTGGCACGACCACCGCACCCGGCTGACGGCGTGGCTGCGCCGCAAGGCGTACTACGGCACCGGGGCGCACCCGCTGGCCGAACGGCACGGCGCGTTGGTGGCGCCGGCCGTCCTCACTCCGTGGAGCGCCGCCGTCGCCGCGGCGGCGCTCGCCCAGCGACGGTGGTCCGTGCCGCTCTCGGCCGCCGTCCTGGCGGTCGTGCACGTCCGGCTGGCCCGCACGGTGGGCCGCAGCGATCACCCGCACCGGCTGGCGGCCGATCTGATCGGGCGCGGGCTCGTCGGCACCGCCGGGCAGACGAGCGCGCTGCTGCTGCGCCACTGGTGGCCGGTCAGCCTGACCGCCTGCCTGTTCTCGCGCCGTGCCCGACGCGCCGTCCTCGTGGCCGCCGTCGCCGACGGCGTCGCCGAGTACCGCCGGGTCTCCCCCGACCTCGACCCGGTGCGCTTCATCCTGGCCCGACGCCTGGACGACCTGGCCTACGGCGCGGGTGTCTGGGCGGCGGCCTTCAAGGCGCGGTCGCCCCGGTCGCTGCTTCCCGACCTGCGCGGGCTGTCGGGGCCGCGGGGCGGCAGCGCCCAGACGAGCAGGGCGATGACGACGAGGGAGGAGTAGGCCCACCAGACGTGGACGTCGCGCCATCCGTACTCGTCCAGCCGGGTCGTGTAGAGGTAGCCGAACGCCGCCCAGGCCCCGGACACGGTGACGGCGGGCCAGGTCGCGCGGCCCGCGAGGGCGATCAGGTACGGCATCGGCCAGGCCAGGTACTGGGCGCCGAACCGGTGCGTGGCGATCAGGAAGGCCAGCAGCAGCGCGAGCGTGAGCACCGCCGGGTCGGCGCGGCGCCACCACCACGCCGCGGCCAGCACCCCGGCCGCGAGGATCAGCAGCCCGGGGCGGGCGTAGGCCGGGTCGACGATCTGCTGCCCGCCCGTCGCCACCGCCGTCCAGCCCCAGTCGCCGACCACCGGCCGCGTGGACAGCGACTTGGCGAGCGTCGCGGGCAGGTCGCCCACCGGCGTGCCCAGGAACACGCAGCCGCTCAGCAGGAACACCAGCGGCACGACGCCCGTCCAGACGAACGCGACGAGGCGGCTGCGCGCCCCGGACAACGCGAGCAGCACGCCGGGCAGCATCAGCCCCGCCCAGCTCGCCGAGGTCACCGCGAACCCGACGAGGATCCCGGCGGCGTGCGCGCGGCCCGCCCGGTGGCCGCCGTCGCGCGCCACCACCAGGGCCGCCACCCCGAGCAGCAGGGTGATCGGCGCGAACTGGCCGTGGATCGCGCTGACCATGACCCCCACCGGGGCGCAGGCGTACTGGAAGGCGCGCAGCCCGCTCTTGTCCGGGTCGGCGGCCAGCCTGCCCACCAGCGGGATGAGCGCGAGGTCGCACAGGATCGGCACGGCCCGGCCGACGACGCTCCACGGCACGCCCAGCAGCTCGCCGAGCTCCCGCTGACCGGCCAGGACGTAGGCCAGGAAAGGCAGGAAGTGCCAGCCGCCCTCGCGCAGGTACACCAGCGGGTCGCGGCCGTCCAGGACGGTGTCGGCGGTGGAGCGGAAGTCCTCGGCCAGGTCGTAGGGCTGCCAGCCGTCCCGGGCGGCGATCACCAGCAGCACCAGCCGCAGCAGCGCGCCGACCGCCAGCGCCGCCGCGAGGGGCGGCCGCCGGCCCGCGCGCGCGGCGGCCACGGCCAGGACCAGTCCGATCGTCAGCGGCAGGCCCGCCGCCAGCACGTGGGTCACCGGGTGTCCTTCCTTTCGCCGGTCATCTTGCCGGATGGGGGCGCCGCGCGGCGAACCGGGGACGCGGCGATGCGGCCGAGCGGCCAGAGCTGCGGCCGAGGTCGGCTAGGGTCGACCTTCAAAGACAAGCACGCGAGCGTCGCGAGTGAACGCAGGTGAGGGAGAAATCGCCGGTGGAGGGGTTGGAGTCGCCGGACGAGGCGAGGCTTGAGGGCGCGCGGGTGCTGGTCACCGGCGGCGCGGGGTTCATCGGCAGCCGCGTGGTGGCGGCGCTGCTCGACGCCGGGGCGGAGGTGGTCGTCGCCGACCAGCGGCCCCATCCGGATCCCGCGGTCCGCTCGGTGGTGGGCGACCTGTGCGACCCCGACGTGCGCAAGCGGGCGGTCGGCACCGCGCCGGACGGCATCGTCCACCTGGCGGCCGCGACCTCGGTACTGCGGTCGATCGAGGACCCGGCCGGGGTGTACCGGCTGAACGTCGACGCCACCGCCGGGCTGCTGGAGCTGGCGCGCGAGCAGGGGGTGCGCCGGGTGGTGTTCGCCTCCACCAACGCCGTCACCGGCGACGTGGGCGACGCGCCGATCAGCGAGCGGCTGCCGCTGCGGCCGCTCACCCCCTACGGGGCGACCAAGGCGGCCGCGGAGATGCTGCTCAGCGCCTACTCGGGCGTGTACGGCATGCGGGCGTGCGCGCTGCGGTTCGCCAACGTGTACGGCCCGGGGATGCTGCACAAGGACAGCTTCGTGCCCCGCCTGATGCGCGCCGCCGCGGCCGGGACGGGCGTCCAGGTGTACGGCGACGGCCGCCAGCTGCGCGACTACGTCCACGTCGACGACATCGTCCAGGCGGTGCTGCTGGCCTGGCGCAAGGGCCTGACCGGGCCGCTGGTGGTCGGATCGGGCCGGTCGACGAGCGTCAACGACCTGATCGAGGCGGCCCGTGAGGTCACCGGCGCGCCGATCCCCGTCGAGCACGTGCCGGCCAAGGCCGGGGAGATGCCCGCCGTCGTGCTGGACATCTCCGCCGCCCGCGCCCTGGGCTACGAGCCGCGCCACGACCTGCGCTCCGGGCTGGCGACCGTGTGGCCCGACTTCGCCCCCGCGAAGGAGGCGTCGTGACCGCGGTGCACGAGAAGGCCGAGGACGTCGACGAGGCGGCGCTGACGGCGTTCCGCGCCGAGTACGGTGCACAGCTCCCTCCGGTGGCCATCGTCATCGCCGCCTACAACGAAGAGGACGGCATCGGTGAGGTCGTCGGGTCCATCCCGGCGACGGTGGGCGGGCAGGAGACCGCCACGATCGTGGTGGTGGACGGCTCGACCGACGACACCGCGCAGGTCGCCCGCAAGCACGGCGCGATGGTCTGCGACGTCCCGGTGAACCGCGGGCAGGGCGCGGCGCTGCGCCTGGGGTACCGGATCGCCCGCGAGGGCGGCGCCGAGTACATCGTCACCACCGACGCCGACGGCCAGTACGACCCGGCGCACATCGAGCGGGTGCTGACGCCGGTGCTGCGCGGCGAGGCCGACTTCGTCACCGGGTCGCGGCGGCTGGGCCGCCAGGAGACCTACGACCGGGTGCGGCGCGCCGGCGTGTACGTGTTCGCCTGGGTGGTGAGCCTGCTGACCGGGCAGCGCGTCACCGACACCTCCTTCGGCCTGCGCGCCATGCGCGCCGAGGTCACCGGGGCCGTCACCCTGAACCAGCCGCAGTACCAGGCGTCCGAGCTGCTGATCGGCGTGATCTCCCGCGGGTACCGGGTGAAGGAGGTCCCGGCGACGATGCGGCTGCGCACGGCCGGGACCACCAAGAAGGGCGGCAACCTGGTGTACGGGTACCGCTACTCCCGCGTCGTGTTCGGCACCTGGTGGCGCGAGCGGCGCGCCGCGCGCGGCCGGCGCCCGGGGCGCCCGCCGTCGGCGAACACCAGGTAGTGGAACAGGACGAACTTCACCACGAACATCACCCCGTAGACGGCGAGGAACACCCCGCCGACCAGGGCGGCCCCCAGCGCCTCGTCCTCCACCAGCCGGTCGACCTGCCGGTCGGCCGCGCCGGTGGCCCATGCGCTGAGGGCCATGGTGGTCAGCGCGATCACCCAGTACGGCAGCAGCTCGCGGAGCGGGTCGGCGCGGCCGCGGCGGCCCCAGGCCCACCACCGGTTGAGCCCGTAGTTGAGCGCCGCGCCCGCCGCCCAGGCCGCGACGGAGGCGGCCTGCGGGCCGAGCAGCCCCGGCCCGTAGGTGAGCAGCAGCACCGCCTCGCTGGCCACGGCCGCCAGCACCGAACCGATCGTGTACCGGGTGAACACGCGCCCGAACGATCGGCGGCGGCCCGGCGCCGCGGGGCCCGCGGGCCGGGTCGGCGCGGTGGCGGTCATCCCGTCACCGCGCCTTCTCCGCCCGCGGGCCGCCGTCCGGCACCCGGGCGACCGCCAGCACCGACTGCCCGAACGGGATCGGCAGCAGCCGGTCGAGCACCCGGGTGGCCGGGACGACCACGCGGTCGTACACGCCCACGGCGCCCGTCTTGGGCCCCTGCACCTTGCCGAGCCGCATCGCCGCCCACCAGGCGACGCCGCCGAGCAGGTTCACCGGCCGGGCCAGCTCGCACGCCAGCCCGGCCCGCCGGATGGCGTCCCGCAGGGTCGCGGGCGTGTACCGGCGGAAGTGCCCGACGCGGCGGTCGAACTCGCTGTACAGGCTCTGGTAGCCGGGCACCCAGAGCACGATCGTGCCGCCGGGGACGACCGAACGCGCCAGCACGGCGAGCACGTGCGCGTCGTCTTCGAAGTGCTCCAGCACGTTGATCGCCACGGCCGTGTCGACCGGCCGGTCCAGTGCTTGCGTCCCCGCCAGGTCGAACTGGTGGGCCTCCACCTCGGCCCGGTCGGCGAAGCGGTTCTTCAGCAGCGCGACCGCGTCCGGGTCGACGTCGGTGACGACCAGCCGGTCCAGCCCGGTGAACTGCGCGGCGAACTCGCCGAGCCCGGCGCCGACCTCCAGCACGCTGCGGCCGCAGTGCGGGGCGATGAGGTCGTACTGGTAGCGCCGGTAGCGGGGCTTGTCGGCGCCGCCCTCCTCGGCCGGCACGGTGCGGCCGGTCGCGCGGGCGAACGCGCCCTCGGGTGAGGTCATGGACGGCTCCCGGTCGGTCATGTCTCCTGCACGGGGCTGGCGTGGCGGCGCCAGTCCACCTTGGGCGTCAGGGCCTCGGGCCGCACCCGGTGCGCGTGCCGCTTGGTCACGTCGAACAGCGAGGTGATCAGCGTATCGGACAGCAGGTGGGGGGTCAGGCCCAGCTCCAGCAGCCGGGTGTGGGTGACGTTGTAGTAGTGGTCCTCGTGCTCGACCCGCGGGTTGTCCAGGTGCTCGATGCGCGCGTCGCCGGGGAAGCAGCGGACCACGGTCTCGGCGATCTCCTGGACGCTCATCGCCTCGGTCATCTGGTTGAACACCCGGAACTCGCCGCGCTCGGCCGGGTTCTCGCAGGCCAGCTGGATACAGCGGACGGTGTCGCGGATGTCGATGATGCCGCGGCGCTGCCCGCCCCGGCCGTAGACGGTCAGCGGGTGGCCGAGCACGGCCTGGATGACGAACCGGTTCAGCACGGTGCCGAACACCGCGTCGTAGTCGAAGCGGGTCGCCAGCCGGTCGTCCAGCACCGTCTCGGGGGTCTGCTGCCCGTACACCACGCCCTGGTTGAGGTCGGTGGCGCGCAGGCCCCAGATCCGGCAGGTGAACTCGATGTTGTGGCTGTCGTGCACCTTGGACAGGTGGTAGAAGGAGCCGGGGCGCTTGGGGAACAGCACCCGGTCCTTGCGCCCCTTGTACTCCAGGTCGAGCCAGCCCTCCTCGATGTCGATATTGGGGGTGCCGTACTCGCCCATGGTGCCGAGCTTGACCAGGTGGATGTCGCGGTCCACCTCGGCGATGGCGTACAGCAGGTTGAGCGTGCCGACGACGTTGTTGACCTGGGTGTAGACCGCGTGCTTGCGGTCGATCATCGAGTAGGGCGCGGCGCGCTGCTCGGCGAAGTGCACCACGGCGTGCGGCCGGAACGTGCGCAGCATGTCGTAGGTGAAGTCGGCGTCGGTGAGGTCGCCGACGAACACCTCGATGGACGCACCGGTCACCTCCCGCCACGCCGCGACGCGCGTCTGCAGCGTCTCGATCGGCACCAGGCTCTCCACGCCGAGCTCGTAGTCGTACTGGCGCCGCGCGAAGTTGTCGGCGACCGCGACGTCATGGCCGCACCGCGAAAGGTGCAGCGCCGTCGGCCACCCGAGGTACCCGTCGCCGCCGAGGACGAGAATCCGCATGCATCACTCCTGACCTGTCCGGACCGGTTCGTCGGGCGAGCGCGGAATACGGCCGGCCCGCGGCGCGGATGCGACACGGGCGGCCCCGGGAGCGGCATGGTGGGGGGCCATGACGGCAGCCGGTGCGAACGATCGCCGGCATGGGCCGACACCCATCTGACAAGCGCCGATTCCATTCCGACCAGACTTCCCGGCTCACCCGGCCGTCACCTTACCGGGCGAAACTGAATGTCAGCTGGAAGCCTTCCGGTCGGGCACCGCACCCCGCCGGCGCCCCGGCCCGTCTCCGGCCGACGTCCAGGCGCGGGCGCCTCAGCCGGCGCCCCGGTCGGCGGCGTGGGCCCGGTCGTAGCGGGCGCGTGCGGCCAGCACCGCCGGCATCTCCTCCTCCACCAGGCGGATCAGGTCGAGGAGCCGGGCGGCGACGCGTTCGCCCAGCGGGGTCAGGCTGTACTCCACGTGCGGGGGGATGGTGGCGCGCACGTCGCGCACCACCATGCCGTCGCGTTCGAGCACGTGCAGGGTCTGCGCCAGCATCTTCTCGCTCACCCCGTCGACGCGGCGGCGCAGCGCGTTGAAGCGGTGGCTGCCCTCGGCGAGCGCGGCCAGGGCGAGCGCGCCCCATTTGCCGGTGACGTTCTCGAGGGTGCGGCGGGACGGGCAGGCGCGGGCGAACACGTCCGCGACCAGCTCGTCGGTGATGTCGCCGGTGTCGCCGGCGGCGTCGCCGGCGGCCTCGGCGCGGGGGGCGGGACCGGTCACGTCCGGGCTCGTGCTGGTCATATGTCAACGGTAACCGCCCGGGCGGCCGCCGTACCGCGCCACCTCCCCCTCTCGGTTAGTGCTGTGGATTAGTTAGTGCATGATGGTCAGTACGTACCCACCGTGGAGAGGACAGTGTTGTGATCACGATCACCGGAGCCACCGGCAGGCTCGGCCGGCTGACCGTCGCGGCGCTGCTGGAGCGCGGCGTGCCCGCCGACCGGATCGTGGCCGCCGTACGCACCCCCGACAAGGCCGCCGACCTGGCCGAACGCGGCGTCCAGGTGCGCCGGGCGGACTACGCGGAGCCGGACACCCTCGCCGCCGCCCTCGCCGGGACCGACCGGCTGCTGCTCATCTCCGGCAGCGAGGTCGGCCGGCGCGTCCCCCAGCACCGCAACGTGGTGGAGGCGGCCGCCGCCGCCAACGTCGGGCTCATCGCCTACACCGGCATCCTCAACTCCGACACCAGCCGGCTGGCCCTCGCCGAGGAGCACCAGGCCACCGAGGCGATCATCCGCGAGTCGGGGCTGCCGCACGTGTTCCTGCGCAACGGCTGGTACTTCGAGAACTACACCGACAACCTGGCGCCCGCCCTGGAGAGCGGCGCGCTCATCGGCGCCGCCGGGGACGGCCGGATCGCCGCCGCCGCCCGGGCCGACTACGCCGCCGCCGCGGCCGCCGTCCTGACCGGGGACGGGCACGCGGGCAAGACCTACGAGCTGGGCGGCGACACCCCGTTCACCATGGCCGAGCTCGCCGCCGAGCTGTCCCGGCAGACCGGCAAGGACATCGCCTACCGCGACATGTCGGAGGAGGAGTACGCCAAGGCGCTGGTCGCGGCGGGCCTGCCCGAGCCCTACGCCAAGGTCCTGGCCGACGGCGACACCGGCATCGCGCGCGGCGACCTGACCACCGGCTCCGGCCACCTGCGCGCCCTCATCGGCCGCCCCACCACCACGCTCGCCGACGCGGTCGCGGCCGCCCTGAAGGGCTGACCGCGGACGCGCCGGCCGGCGGACCTGTCGGCGCCCCGGTCGGCCGACCGGTCGGCCGACCGGGGCGATCCGCACCGGCACGCCGTTGAGGTGCGCCATGCCCGCGAGGGGCTCCAGGTCGGCGGGGTCGGGCGAGGCGAGCAGGTTGACGTCGACGCCCCCGGCGGCGTCGGCGAGCCGCCGGCCCCCGTGGTGGCCCGGCCGTGCGGGACGGCGACGGTGCCCGGCGCCATCTCGTCGGTGACCGTCACCGGCAGCTCCACCGAGCCGTGCGGCGAGGAGATGCGGCACCGTCGCCGTCCTGGAGCCCGTGCTCGGCCGCATCCTCGGGCGCGGGAGGCGGATCGTCGGGATCCGGGCGCAGCCGTAGCAGCTCGCCGTCGCGGACGGTGGCGGTCAGCCCGCACAGCGGCTCGCCGATCCGCCAGTAAGTGGCCACTTGCGTCGTCCCCATGGGGACGATCATGCGCCACGGCCCGCCGCCCGCCCCCCTCGGGCTAGGTGCCGGCGCCGCGGACCATGCGGGCGTGGGCCAGCCAGCGGCGGGCCTTCTCGGCGTGGGCCAGGTCGATGTGCTGGCCGCGGAAGCGGACCGCGCCGTGGCCGTCGGCCGCCGCCCGCTCCACCGCCGCCACCAGCTCCTCGTGGTAGGCGACCTCGTCGTCGGTGGGCGTGAACACCTCGTTGACCACGGGCACGTGCGAGGGGTGGATGACGATCTGCCCGCGGAAGCCCAGCTGCAGGCCGTAGTCGGCGAACGCGCGCAGCCCCTCCAGGTCGGCCAGGTCCTCCCACAGGCCGGTCAGCGCGTGCAGGCCGTGCCGGCGGCAGGCCAGCAGGACGCGGCTGCGCAGGTAGAGCGACTCGCTGCCCTCCGGCGACCAGCGGAAGCCGACCGCGCGGGCGATGTCGGCGTGCCGCGAGGTCGGGCCGATCATCGCGCCGACCCGCGGCGAGGCGCCGGCGATCGCGCCGCACTCGTCGATGGCCTCGACGGTCTCCACCGGGACGATCATCTCCAGCCCGGAGGCGCCGTTGCGCGCCTCGAACCAGTCGATGAGGGTCTCCCAGCGCAGCACGTCGGCGGCGCCGCGGACCTTGGGGGTGAACAGGCCGGTCAGCTCCGGGCCCACGACGCGTTCCAGGTCGGCCCCGGCCATCCGGGTGTCCAGCGCGTTGGGCCGGACGAACAGCCCGACGCGCGGGTCCGCGGCGCGCAGTTCGGCGAGCGAGGCGCGGACGGTGTCGCGGCTTTCGGCCTTGAGGTCGTCCGGCACCGAGTCCTCCAGGTCGAGCACGATGGCGTCGGCCCCGGACGCCAGCGCCTTGCGCGCCCACGCGGGTTTGTGTCCGGGGACGAACAGGACCGATCGGTAGGGGTGCATCGCGTGCCTTTCAGCGGCCCGCCGCCCTTCCGGCGGCGTCGGGGGTGCGGTCGTGGGTGTCGGGGGTGATCCCGGCGGCGCGGAGCTTGGCCTTCTGGACGCGCTGCGACGGCGTCTTGGGCAGTGCGTCGACGAACCGCAGGTAGCGGGGGACGGCGAAGGCCGGGATGCGGCCCTCGCACCATGTCCAGATCTCCTCGGGCGTGACCTCGCCGCGGGTGACCAGGTAGGCCATGACCTCGTCCTCGCCCGCCTCGGACTCGGCGGGCACCGCGATGACCGCGCACTCGGCCACCGCCGGATGGCTGAGCACGGCGGTCTCGACCTCGTAGGAGCTGATGTTCTCGCCGCGGCGGCGCAGCGCGTCCTTGAACCGGTCGACGAAGTAGAACCAGCCGTCCTCGTCGCGGCGCAGCGCGTCGCCGGTGTGGAACCACAGGTTGCGCCACGCCTCGACGGTGCGGTCGGGCATGCCGAAGTAGCCGTTGCTGGAGATGAACGGCACCTTCGGCCGGACGACCAGCTCGCCGACCTGCCCGACCGGGACCTCCTCGTCGGTCTCGGGATCCACCAGCGCCACGTCGAACCACTCGTCGGCGGCCAGCCCCGCCGCGCCCGCCGGGCGGTCCTCCCCGTAGGGGGACAGGATCGGCGCGGACGTCTCGGTCAGGCCGAACACCTCCACGAACGCCTCGATGCCGAAGCGCTCCTTCATCGGGGCCAGGATCGAGGCGGCGGTGGGCGCGGCGAACACGCAGCGCAGCGGGTTGTCGGCGTCGCCCGGGCGGCGCGGCTGCTTCCAGACGAAGTCCATCATCACGCCGATGAAGTTGGTGACGGTGACACCGCCGGCGCGGATCTGGTCGATCCACCGGCTGGCGCTGAACCGGCCGCGCAGCACGAAGCGGGCGCCCGCGACCATCGCCGGGTAGGCGGCCATGAACTGGGCGTTGCCGTGGAACAGCGGGGTGACCGCCATCCACGCGTCGTCCGCGGTCAGCCGGGTGAGCGCCACGCACTCCTGGGCGAAGAAGTACATCTGCGCGTGCGGCATGGCCACGCCCTTGGACGGGCCGGTGGTGCCGGAGGTGAAGAAGACGGCGGCCAGGTCCCGGGGGCTCACCGCGGGCAGTTCGGCGGGGCCGCCGGCGAGCAGCTCCTCCCAGGGGGCGGCATCCCAGCCCGCGGCGCGCAGCGTCTCGATCGCCTCGGCCCGCCGCCCGGTGTCGATCACCCAGAACTTGCGGATGTCGGCGGCGGCCTCGGCGACGGCGGCGAACCGTGCGGCGTGCACGTCCTCGACGACGGCCAGCCGCGCCCGGACGGTGCGCACCTGGTGGGCGAGGAAGTCGTGCTCGTAGGCGGTGTTGATGGGCACCTCGGCCAGCCCGGCGACGGCGGTGCCGAGCCAGGTGCGCACGAACCGGGAGGAGTTCGCCGCGTAGATCACGACCCGGTCGCCGGGCCGCGCCCCGTTCGCCAGCAGCGCCGCGCCGATCGCCTCGGCCTCGGCGAGCACCTGCGCGTAGGTCCAGGCGGCGTCCTCCTCGGGGGCGTCCAGCCAGACGGCGTCGGGCCGCCGCTCGGCGTGGTGCCGCAGGACGGTGGGCAGCGTCCAGTCCTCGCGGTTGGGGAAGGCGGGGTGGATGTCGCGGTAGTAGCGGAAGGTCACGGACGGCCCCCTTCAGGTGCGGCGTCGGTCGCGGCGCGGGCGCCGCGGAAGTCGGGGGCGCGCCGCTCCAGGAAGGCCCGGGCGCCCTCGCGCATGTCCTCGCTGCCGATGGCCTGGACGAGCATGCCCAGGCCGGTGTTCATGTTGTCGGCGGACTGGTGCCACCACTGGTTGGAGCTGATCTTGGCGATCTCCAGGTAGCGGGGGCTGAGCGCGCGGATCTCGGCGATCCAGCGGCCCACCGCCTCCTCCAGCCCGCCGTCGTCGACGACCTCGTTGATCAGCCCCAGGGCGAGGGCCTGCTCGGCGGTGTAGCGGCGGCACAGCATCGCCATCTCCTTGGCGCGCTTCTCGCCGATCTGGACGGTGAGCATGTTCGTGGCGCCCAGCACCCCGGCCGAGCCCACCCGGGGCCCGGTCTGCCCGAACGTGGAGCGGCGGGTGGCGATGGCGAAGTCGCAGGCGACGACGAGCTCGTTGCCGCCTCCGGCGGCGGGCCCGTCCACCGCCGCGATCACCGGGCGCGGGCAGGCGCGGATGGCGTCGACCAGCCGCAGGGAGGCGGTGAACAGCGCCCGCAGCCGCCCCGGGTCGGGGTCGTCCAGCTGGTCGAGCGCGCCGCCCGCGCAGAACGCCCCGCCCGCGCCGGTGAGCACCACCGCGTCGGCGTCGGCGGCGTCCTCGAACGCCGCGATCATGGTGCGGGCCATGGCGAGGTCGTAGGCGTTGCGCCGCTCGGGCCGGTCGATCCGGATCCAGACGACCGGCCCGCGGCGCTCCACGTGCACGCCCCCCGGCCCACTATCCATACGATTCATAGTCATAGATTCTAGTCGTGGACGCGGCCGACCGGCAGGGGCTCGCCGCCCTCGGGGCGGACGAAGTCGACGCGCACCGGCAGGCCCGCGCGCAGCTTGCGCCCCGCGGCGTCCACCAGCCGCAGCGTCAGCCACGGCCCCTCGGTCAGCTCCACCAGCCCGATGACCTGGGCGGGCCCGCGGACGCCGTCCGGGCCCCGGCGGCCCGGCTTGACCGTCCAGGACACCAGCTCGCCGGTGCCCGCGGCGGGCCGCCACTCCAGGTCCCGCGCCTGCGTCACCGAGCACACCACCGCGGCCGGCTCGGACCACTCGCCGCTGCTGGGCGAGTAGCGCAGCAGCAGCGTGCCCTCGGCGGCGGCGTCGAAGAACGGGGCCGAGTGCTCGTCCCGCTCCACGGGGATCAGGTCCATCGGTGCGTCCCTCTCGTCCGGCATCGCGTCACGTCCTGGGGTGCGGGCTGAGGATGAGGGTCGAGTGGAAGTCCAGCACTCCCCCGTTGCCGCTCACCATGATCAGGTCGTGCGCGGGCACCTGGCGGTCGCCGCCCTCGCCCCGCGCCTGGATGACCGCCTCCGACAGCGGCGTCATCCCCCACATGTAGAAGGACGACAGCTCGCCGCCGCCGGTGTTGACCGGCAGGCTTCCGCCGGGTGCGATCGCGCCGCTCTCGACGAACGCGCCGCCCTCGCCCTTGGCGCAGAACCCGTAGTCCTCCAGCGTGACCAGCGTGGTGTAGGTGAAGCAGTCGTAGATCTGGCACATGTCGATGTCGCCGACGCCGATCCCGGCCATCCTCAGCGCCTCGGCACCCGACCGCGCCGCGCCGGTGACCAGGCCGAACTCGCTGCCGCGCCGGTTGACGTAGCCCGGGTGCGCCTGCCCCCAGCCCCAGATGTGCACCGGCGGCCTGCGCAGCCCCGCGGCCCGCTCGGCGGTGGTGAGGATCACCGCGACGCCGCCGTTGCTGACCAGGCAGCAGTCCAGCAGCCGCAGCGGGTCGGCGATCATGCGGGAGGCCTGGTGGTCGGCCAGCGTGATCGGCTCGCGCATCTGCGCGCGCGGGTTCATCGCCGCCCACTGCCGGGCGGCGACCGCGACGGCGCCGAACTGCTCGCTGGTCGTCCCGTAGGTCTCCATGTGGCGGCGGGCCGCGATCGCGTACCGTTCGGGCGCCGCCTTGAGCCCGGCGGCGGCCGGCAGCGCGCCGACGCCGCGCATCGCCCGCCGCTGCCCGGCGTACGAGGCGCCCGCGCCCCTGCCCTCCTTCAGCGGCGCGTCGGCGTAGACGCACGCCACCACGTCGGCCATGCCGGCGGCGATGGCCATCGAGGCGTACTGCACCATCTGCCCGGCCGACGACCCGAACCCCTGGACGGTCGCCAGCAGCCGGGTGTGGCGCATCTGCAGCGTGGACTGCAGGCGCAGGTCGATGTCGCCGCCGACGCCGGGGTTGACCAGCAGGCCGTCGATGTCGCCCAGCGTCAGGCCCGCGTCCTCGGCGGCCCGCGCGATCGCCTCGACGGCGAAGTCGGCGGACGTGCGCCCGTAGATGCGGCCGAACTCGGTCAGCCCCAGGCCCGCGATGACCGCGGTGCGTCCCCCGCTCATGCGCCCTCCCCGCATGCGCCTTCCTCACTGCGGCGCGGCAGGACGACCTCGACGACGCCCGGCCCGACCGTCACGCCGCCGGAGTTCTCGCAGCGGATCGCGATCTCCACCACGCCCCGGCCCTCCTCGTCGATGCGCGCGTCCTTGACCTCGCCGCGGACCCGCATGGTGTCGCCGACGGTGTTGAACGCCCGCATCCGGAAGCCGCGGACGGCGCGGATCTGCCCGGCCAGGCCCATCCAGTCGCGGACGCAGCGTTCCCACGCGCCCAGCAGGAACTGGGTGTTGGCGTACATCTCGGGCGCGCCCGTCCTGCGGGCGTACTCGGTGTTGTGGTGGATGGAGTTGAAGTCGCGGTTGGCGCCCGCCGCCATCACCAGCCGGTAGACGGTCAGGGGGTAGTCGGCGCCGGGCAGCTCCTCCCCGACCGTCACGTCCTCGAACCTGCGCCCCTCCAGGGCCGTCGTGTCCACCGGCTCACCCCTCCCGGTCGCCGTTGTCGGGGACGTCGCTCTTGGGCACGTCGCTTCTGGGCACGTCGCTTCTGGGCACGTAGGCGTAGGTGCCGATGCGGATGCGCGCCACCACCTCGCCGGACGTGGTGACGATGTCGCTCTCCCAGGTCATGAAGGCGCCCCGCCCCACCGAGGTCTCCTTCGGCACGCACGACACCAGCCGCCGCCCGCGCCGTCCGATGCGCTCGCCCGCCACCACCGGGCGCAGGAAGTCCACCTCGATGTCGGTGCCGAAGAAGCCGGTGGTCTTCGGGCCGAGCGGCATGTCCTGGTTGTTGATGGGGCTGCGCACCGGCTGGGCGTCGCGGTCGTCGCTGTCGAACAGCGTCTCGCCGGGCCGCCACATCGGCGGCAGCGTCCACGACATCAGCCCGGTGTAGGGCATCGTGACGTCGGTGAACCCGGCCCGGCGCGCCACCTGCGGATCGGTGTGCAGCGCGCAGCCGAACTCCAGCGGCTCCAGATATCGGCGGATCGCGCCGCGTTCGACGGCATCCGCGCCCCAGACGGTCTCGCCGTCGGAGAAGTCGCGGCCGACCGCGTCGACGACCGGCTGCCATTCGGCCTTCCAGTCGTCCGGCCCGGCGGCCGCCGTGTTCGTGTTCGCCTGTGCGCTCAACGGAGCGCCCCTCCCTCCAGCAGTTCACGCACCCGCGCCTCGGGGTAGCCGAGGATCTCCCGCAGGACGGTCTCGTTGTCCTGCCCCAGCGTCGGGGCGGGACGCCGCACGGCGCCCGGCGCCGCCGACAGCAGGTAGCGCGGCCCTTCGACGTACGCCGTGCCGTGCAGGCGGTGCGGCAGCGCGACGATGTGGCCCCGCGCGGCCAGCTGCGGGTCGGCGACGAAGTCCGCGCTCGCCTGGGACAGGTGGGCCGGGACGCCCTCGGCCTGCAGCAGCCGCTCCACGTCCCGGGCAGCGCGCCGCGACGTCCACTCGGCGATCGCCTCGTCGAGCAGGTCCTCGTGCTCGCGGCGGCCCGCCGCCGTGGCCAGGTCCTCGCGTCCGGCCAGGTCGGGGCGGTCGAGCACGGCGGCCAGGCGGCGCCACTCGGCGTCGCCGCGCACGGCGATCGCCACGAACCGGTCGCGGCCGCCCTCGGGCCGACACGGGTAGACGCCGTGCGGGACGAGCACCTCGTCGCGGTTGCCCCGGCGCCGCGCGACCGTCCCGTCGAACCCGTACCGCGCCACCTGCGGCGACAGGAAGAACACGCCCGCCTCGATCTGCGCCACGTCGATGTGGCGGCCGCGGCCGGTGCGGCGGCGGTCCGCCACCGCCGCCAGCAGCGCCGCCAGCGCCAGCCGCGGGCCGAGGAAGTCGGTGTAGGGGCCGAACGGGCCGAGCGGCAGCCGGTCCTCCCAGCCGACCAGGCCCTGCAGCCCGCTCAGCGACGAGCCGACGTTGCCGTACCCGGCGAGCCCGGCCAGCGGGCCGCTCTGCCCGGCGATGCTGGTGCTCAGCATGATCAGGGACGGGTTGTCCGCCGCGAGCGCGGCGTAGTCCAGCCCCCAGGCGGCCATCCGGCCGGGCGAGAACGACTCGACCACCACGTCGGCCCAGCGCGCCAGGTCGCGGACGACCGCGCGCCCGTCCTCGCTGTTGAGGTCGACGGTCAGGCCGAGCTTGCCGGCGTTGCAGTTGCCGAACAGCGCCGAGTTCTCCGGGCCGGGCACGCCGCCGTAGAACGGCTGCATCAGCCGCGCCGTCTCGATGCGCGTGCCGGACTCGGCCCGCACGACGCAGGCGCCGAAGTCGGCGAGGGCGCGGCCGATGAGCGGCCCGGCGACCACCCATGCCAGGTCCAGAACTTTCAGGCCCTCCAGGGCCCGCGCGCTACGCGGGCGGGCCGCCGCGGCGCCCCGATCGGCGCGTTCGGCGCGATCGCCGCGGACGCCGGCGCGGTCGCCGGGGAGCCATTCGCCCAGCACCTCGCCGGTGTGCTCGCCGACGCGCGGCGCGCGGCGCCGCACCCGCGGCCCGTCGCCGCCCGTGACCTGGGCGAAGCGGCCGGGGATGCGCACCCTGCGGCCCTCGATCTCCACCTCGGACCAAAAGCCGCGGGCCGCCAGGTGGGGCGCGCCCGCCACGTCGGCCGTGTCGAAGATCGGCACGCAGAGCAGGCGGCGGCGCAGCGCCGCGTCCAGCACCTCGGCCTTGGTGCGGTCCTTGAGGAAGGCGCGGACGGCGGCGCGGGCCTCGTCCAGGTCGGCGGGGGTGAGCGTGCCGTCGTCGAGCAGGCCCGGCAGGGTGCGCCAGTCCCAGGACGCGATGCGCTCGTCCACCGCGCCCTCGTCGCGCAGCCAGGCGAACAGGTTGTTGGTGAACGCTCCGGCGGCCGGGCCCATCGACAGGTGCAGCTCGACCATGCCGTCCTTGACGTGCCACTTCTTCAGGGCGTTGGGCGTGGCGGCGCCGCTGCCGCTCTGGTCGGAGCGCGGTGCGGGCTCGCGGTGCCACTCGGGGTCGCCGTCGCCCACCGCGTGCGCCAGGACGCGCGCGAGCGTCGCCACGCCCAGGCACGCCTGCGCCGAGACGTCCACGACCTGCCCCTCGCCGGTGGCCTCCCGCGCCAGCACCGCCAGCAGCGTGCCGGCCGCGGCGTCCGCCCCGGCCTGCAGGAACGCCTGCGGGGCGCTGATGCGCAGCGGCGGCCGGCCCTCGTCGCGGTGCGGGTCGAGGGGGCCGCCCGCCGCCCACACGACCAGGTCGCTGTCGGCGTACCCGGCCTTGGGCCCCGACAGCCCGAACGCCGTGATCGCGGTGACGATCAGCCGGGGCCGCCCGGTGCGCAGCGCCCGCGGGTCCAGGCCCCGTTCCCGCAGCCACGCCGCCGGGGCCGAGGTGACGACGACGTCCGCCGCGTCCGCCAGGCGGCGCACCAGCGCGCGGCCCTCCGCGGTGTCCAGGTCGGCGACGACGCCGCGCCGGCCCGCCGCGTAGGTCTCCCAGAACAGCGACGGGCCGGCCCCGCCGGCGACCGGCGGGGCCTGCCGGGCGGGCGACCCGCCCGGCGGTTCGACCTGCACCACGTCCGCGCCCAGGTCGGCGAGCAGCCGCCCGCACATCAGGCCGCGCTCGTCGGTCAGGTCCAGGACGCGCAGGTGCTCAAGCATCGGCACCGGCGCCGCCCAGCGCACGGGAGGCCTCGCGCAGGGAGATCGCCCGCTCGGGGCAGGCGCTTACCGCCTCCCGCGCGTCCGGCAGCAGCCCCTCCGGGACCTCGACGGTCTGCCCGCGCTGGGCGACGAAGCCCTCCTCGTCGTCGGACAGCAGCCCCTCGGCCACCGAGTAGCAGCGGCCGTGGCCCATGCACCGGTCCGCGTCGATCGACAGGAACATTGCTCAGACCTCCCATTCCAGGGGCAGCGTCGGCATGGTGAGCTGGCCGCCCCGCTCGGTCAGCGGCACGCCCGGCCGGATCCGGTAGTCGGGGATGCGGGCGTGCCACTCGCGCAGCACCACCGCCAGCTCCAGCCGGGCCAGGTGCATGCCCAGGCAGCGGTGCGGGCCGGCGCCGAACGCCAGGTTCTGGTTGACGCCCTCGCGGCCCAGGATGAACCGGTCGGGGTCGGGGAACTTGCGGGGGTCGCGGTTGGCCGAGGCGATGCCCAGCCAGACGACGTCGCCCTTCTCCAGCGGCAGGCCGTGGAAGTCCTGCGGCTCCTGCACCTCCCGGCCCGCCTGGATGACCAGCGGGTACATGCGCAGGAACTCCTCGACCGCGGCGGGCGCCAGCTCGGGTTCGGCGATGATCCGCCGCCGGTCCTCCTCGTGCCGGGCCAGGTGGGTGAAGATGAAGCCGAGCGCGCTGCGGGTGGTGTCCAGCCCCGCCAGCATCAGCGTCATGCAGACGGTGAGGATGTCCTCCTGGGACAGCGGCTCGCCGTCGATCCGCGCCTGCACCAGCCGCGTCACCATGTCCTCGGCCGGGTCGCGGGGGGCGGCGCGGCGCTCGTTCACCGCCCGGTCGAAGTACTCCAGGATGTTGCGCCTGGCCTCGGCGGCCGCCTCGGGGTCGCCGCCGAAGAACCCCGCGAACAGCGTCTCCGACCAGGGCAGGAAGAACTCGCCGTCGGCGACCGGCAGGCCCAGCAGGGACAGGAACAGGTCGGTGGGGTAGCGGATGGCGAACTCGGCGACGAAGTCGCAGCCGCCCTTGGGCCGGACCTCCTCGACCAGTTCGACGCAGCGGCGGTGCGCCAGCGGCTCCATCCGCCGCACCGCCGCCGGGGAGAAGAACGGGTTGAGGACGCGCCGCAGCTTGGCGTGCTCCTTGCCGTTGAGGTCCTGCGGCAGCAGCGCGATGCCCGGCTCGGGGTTGAGCGCGCTGCGCACGCGTGTCGTCCACACCGCGTGGTTCTGGAAGCCCTCCAGCACGTCGTCGTAGCGCTGCAGCATCCAGAAGCCGCGCGGCCGGGTGTCGTTGAAGTGGAACCGGGCGGCCTCGCGTTCGGCGTCCAGCAGGGCGTAGTGCCCGTACAGCTCCGAGTCCTCGCCGTACTCGGTGTGGCTGACGGGGCAGCCGCGCACCGTCCGGGCCCCGGGCGCGTCGTCGTCCGGCCCGGTCCGCTGCCTTGTCTCGCTCATCTGGGGGGATCCTTCGTCGTTCGGTTGTCGCTCGGGTCGCGCGGGGGCGGGGACTCGTCACTCTCCCGACGCCAGGTCGGGGATGAACGTCGCGATCTGCGGGAAGAAGATCAGCACCAGCGTGACGATGATCGCCATCGGCATGAACCACCACACCGCCCGGAACACGTCGTTCATGCTGATGCTCCGGCCCTGGTTGACCTGCGGGTCCTTGGTGATGCTGTAGATGATGAAGGCCAGGATGCCGACCGGCGGCGTCACCACGGCCAGCTCCCCCATGAACACCGCGAACACCCCGTACCAGAGCAGGGAGATGTCCAGCGCCTTGAGCGTCGGCATGAGGATGGGGATGGTCAGCACCATCATCGGCAGCGGCTCCATGAAGGTGCCGAGCACGACGTAGACCACCGTCATCAGCAGCAGGAAGCCCACCCGGTTGAGGTTCAGTTCCTCCACCAGCCCGGCGAACCCGCTGCTGATCCCGGTCAGGGTGAGCATCCGCGACAGCGCCTCGACGCCGATCAGCATGAAGAAGATCGCGCCGACGCCGGCCACGGTGCCGGTCGCGGCGTCGGCCACCGCCCGCCAGGCGCCCGAGCCGCGCCGCCACACCAGCGTGACCAGCAGCGACACCAGCGCGGCGACGGCCCCCGCCTCGGTGGCGGTGAACACGCCGGAGAACATGCCCACCACGATCAGCACGATCAGCAGCGGGACGGGCCAGACGCGCGCCAGCCCGACCAGCCTGTCCCGCCAGGTCACCGCGGGTCCTTCGGCCGCGCCGGAGACCGCTCCGGCCGCCGCCTCGGCTCCCGCCCAGCGCCGCGCGAACAGCACGATCATGACGGTGAACAGGGCCGCGACCAGCAGCCCGGGGCCGATGCCCGCCAGCAGCTGCGGCCCGATGGGCACCTCGGCGATCCCGGCGTAGATGACCAGCATGATGCTCGGCGGGATGAGCTGGCCCGGCAGCCCCGCGACCACGACCGCCCCGATCGCCAGCCGCTTGTCGTACCCGGCCTTGAGCATCTCGGGGATGCCGATGCGGGCCAGCGCGTAGGTGGTCCCGACCGAGGAGCCGCTCACCGACGCCAGGCCCGCGCCCGCCAGGTTGGTGCCGACGGCCAGCCCGCCCGGCAGCCAGCCCAGCCACATCCGGCCGACCGAGTACAGGCTCTCGGTGAGCCCGGCCCGCCACAGCAGCAGGCCCATGAGGATGAACATGGGCACGACGCTCAGCGTCCAGTTCGCCACCTGCTGGTAGGGCAGCGTCGTCAGGGTGCTCTCCACCAGCGGCCACCCGCGCAGCGCGTGCACGCCGAGCAGCGCCGGGATCGTCATGGCGATCGCCACCGGCATCCGCAGGAAGATCAGCACCAGCATCAGCACGCAGGCCAGCGCGCCGATCGCCTCGGGCACCAGCGGCAGGAACAGCGCGGCCGTCGTGCCCGCCACGGCCGCCGCGGTCAGGCCGAGGACGATCCAGGACCGCATGTCCGAGGGGCCTTCCCGGTCCCCGCCGCCGGGATCCTCGGCGCCGGCCGGGGCGCCGGCGGTGCGCGCGGCCGGTTCGGTCATGACCGGGCCTCCTTGTCCTCGGCGGCCGACAGCTCCTGCAGGACGGCCGCCTCGTCGGGGTCGGCGGTGGCGGGGCCGGTGACCGGGCGCAGCGCGGCCCGCACGGCGGCCGCGGCGAACTGCGCGGTCAGCCCGGCGAAGGCGAGCGGGACCAAAAAGTAGGTCGGCCAGGCGGGGACGTCGCTCACCCCCGCCGTCTTCCTGATCTCGTAGGCGTGCAGGGCCTCCTGCCAGCCGAACCAGGCGAAGCCGGCGGCCAGCGCGCAGCAGGCGGCCAGCACCACCGCCAGCACCGGGCGCCGCCCCGCCCGGGGCAGCCGCTCGAACAGCAGGTCGGCCGCGACGTGCTGGCCCCGGTGCTGGGCGGCGACGAAGCCGAGGAAGGCGACGATCGGCAGGTACCAGTACTGCACGATCTCCAGCGTGTTGGGCACCGGCCGGTCGGCGAACGACCGCAGCAGGGCGTTGGCCGTGATGTGCAGCATCATCACGAAGGTCACGGCCACGGCCGCCACCTCGATCACGGCCACGTCCGGCCGGAACCTGCGGGCCCCGGCGTGCGGTGCGCGGTCGGGCCGGCCGCCGGCGGCGGGGTGGGATGGTGCGCTCATGGCGGCTCCATGGCGAAGGTGGGGTGGGTCGGTCCGCCGCGGCGGGGCGCGGCGGACGGTCGGGACGGGCGGTCGGGACGGGCGGTCGGAAGGGCGGTCAGGACGGGCGGTGCGGCAGGAAGACCTGCTGGTAGACCTTGTCGATATAGCGGTCCACGTCCACTTTGCCGGGCTTGTACCACTTATCGAAATCGGCGTGCGCGACGTCCTCCTGCGGCCCGGCGGCCTGCGCCTCCTTCAGCCACCGGTCGGCGGCCGACTGGATGTTCGCCACGAACGCGCCGGGGTCCTCCACCTTGGCCTCGGTCCGCAGCTCGTTCAGCATGCGGGTGTTGGCCGCGGTCATGGCCTTGCGGGCGTCCTCGGCGAACGGGCCGACCGAGCCGCCCGCCGCCTTGGCCTCGGAGACGGCCTGCGCGATGTTCGGCCAGATCTTGCCCTCGATGTTGGCGGCCAGGAACACGTCCAGGCGGTCCCACAGCAGCTGGCGGGCGACCAGCGGCAGCCCGTCCCAGGTCCGCCGGTTGATCGCCATGCCGCCGGGGGCCAGGGCGAACCCGGCGGCGGGGTCGATGGTCACGTTCGGCGCGACCTTGACGAACCCGCCGAGCACGCCGACGGTGAAGCTGGAGACGGTGCAGTCGACCACGCCGCGCTGCAGGCTCTCGAACTGCTCGGTGTAGGGCACCGACGCGGGCGCGGCGCCCAGCGCGGTCAGCTCGGTGTTCTGCGCCTGGCCGCCGGAGGCGGTCTGCACGCCCTTGAGCGCGGCCAGGTCGCGGCGGGGCTTGCGGCAGAACATCACGTTGGCGCCCGAGTCGTAGTAGGGCACCATCAGCTTGATGCCCTTCTTCTCGAACTCCTTGGTGATCTCGGGCGTCTTGAAGGCCACCTCGTTGGGCCAGGCGTTGGACTGCATCGTCCCGGCGACCGGCGTCTGGTTCGACACGAAGCTCGCCTGGATCAGCGCCGCGTTGGCCGGGTACTCCGACGGCTCGTAGATCGGCAGCACCTGGCCGATGTCCAGCCGGCCGTCCACCAGGGCGTCGTCCACCTCGGCGGGCGGGGCGACGCCGTTGGAGTAGGTCACCTCGAAGGTGATCTTCCCGCCCGACCACTCGGTGACGGCCTTGAGGTAGTCCTCGACGTTCTTGCCGGTGACCGAGCCCTTGGGGGACGGGGACTGGGTGGTCAGCTTGATCGGCTCGACGTCGGCGAAGGCCGCCTTGTACTGCTCGATGGTGGCACCTGCGGGGACGCCCTTGCCTCCCCCGCCGCCGGCCCCGCTGCCCTGGGTGTCGGCGCAGGCCGACAGTGCGAGGACGCTGCACGCGCCCACGGCGAGGGCGGCTGCGCGCACGCCCCGGCCACCGCTGTTAGCGACCATGTTCCACTCCGTCGCTCGGGAAAAGATGATGAATATGATTCGCCTGTATTACGTCCAGGTCAAGAGTTCTATGCGCATGAATCGAAGGAAATATGGCCAGGTGGGGAACGTGCACGCTAGGTGCGCAGCCCGCGCCAGGCGGTGGTGCCGCCGTCCACCGGGAAGACCCCGCCGGTGACGAACGAGGCGTCGTCGGAGGCCAGGAAGCAGACCACCTTGGCCACCTCCGCCGGCCGGCCGAACCGGGGGATCAGGTGCGCGCCCGTCATCTCCCGCAGCCTGGCCTCCCGGTCCGGCGCGGCCGCCAGGTGCGCGCGGCTCATCGGCGTCTCGATCGCCCCCGGGCAGTAGGCGTTGCAGCGCACCTCGGGCGCCAGCGCGATCGCGGCGGCCCGGGTGAGCTGGATGACCGCGCCCTTGCTGGAGGTGTAGGCCGCGGCCGGGTAGCCCGTCATCCCCGCGACGGACGCGGCGTTCACCACCGACGGGCCGCGCCCCGACGCCCGAAGGTGCGGGGCCGCCGCCTTGGTCGCCGCCCACACCGCCTTGACGTTGACCGCGTACACCCTGTCCCAGGCGTCCTCGGGCAGCGTCTCGAACGTGGCGCCGGGGGCGACCGCGCCGTCCATCACCCCGGCGTTGTTGACCAGGGTGTCCAGGCCGCCCGCCGCCGCGGCGGCCGCCCGCACCATGTCCGCGACCTGCGCCGCGTCCGCCAGGTCCACCCGGATCGGCAGGCCCCGCGCGCCGGCCTCGCCGACGGCGGCGGCGGTCTCCTCGGCGGCGGCGAGGTCGATGTCGGCCACGGCCACGAACGCGGCGCCCTGCCGGGCGGCCTCCACGGCGATCTCCCGTCCCATGCCGGCGCCCGCGCCGGTCACGAGCACACGCTTGTCCGTGAGCATGTCGGTCTCCGTTCTGCTGTTGGAAGGTGTGCGCGCCGCACCCGGCGACCGACCGGTGTCCCCCGCCCGCCGCGGCGGCGGTCAGTCGCCGGCGGCGGGCACGCGGCGGCCGGCCTCGAACAGCGCGGTCGGCTCCTCGTAGCGGCCGCCGGCGAAGGGGGAATGGCCTCCGGCACCGGTCATACCCGCGTCGACCGGCAGCACGATCCCGGTGACGTGGGACGCCTCGTCGCTGGCCAGGTAGAGCGCCCCGGCGGCGACGTCGGCGGGGCGCAGCGGCCGGTCCATGTACGCCGTCCGCCCCAGCGCGCGCTCGGCCCCGTCCAGGTCGTCGGCGCCTCCGGCCACCAGTCCGGCGGTCATGGCCGACACGACCGCGCCGGGCACGATCACGTTGCAGCGCACACCGAACCGGCGCAGTTCGGCGGCGACCGAGTTGGACAGCCCGATGATCCCGGCCTTGACCGCGCTGTAGACGTGCGGGCCGACGCCGCCGAGCACCCCGGCGGGGCTGGAGGTGGACAGGATCACCCCGCTGCGCCGCGGCTTCATCACCCGCGCGGCGTGCTTCATCCCGCACAGCGCGCCGCGCAGGTTGACGGCGATGGTCAGGTCGGCGTCCGCCATGCGGGTGCGGTCGATCGGGCCGAGGGCGCCCATCACCCCGGCGTTGTTGAACATCACGTCCAGGCGGCCGAACCGTTCGACGGCGGTGTCGACCAGGGCGGCCACGTCGTCCTCGCGGGAGACGTCGGTGCGCACGAACACCGCGCCCTCCCCCAGGGCGGCGGCCAGCGCCTCGCCGGGCCCCTCCTGCACGTCGGCGATGACGACGCGGGCGCCCTCGGCGTGGAACAGGCGGGCGGTGCCCTCGCCGATCCCGCTCGCGCCGCCGGTGATGACCGCGACCTTCCCGGCCAGCCGTCCGGACATTGACCCTCCTCGGTCGGTCTGCCGCGCGCGGGGGTGTCACGCGCGGAGGTCGCACAGGGGTGTGCGGGGAAGCGGGCGCTTCGGGCCCGGTCAGGGGGCGACGGCGATGGACTTGGTCTCCAGGTACGACCGGAAGCCCTCGGGGCCCATCTCCCGGCCCAGGCCCGACTCCTTGTAGCCGCCGAACGGGGTGCCGAACGCCTGGGGGCGCCCGTTGACACTGACCATGCCGGTGCGGATGCGCCGGGCGATCGCCAGCGCGCGGTCCTCGTCCGGTGTCCACACCGAGCCGGACAGCCCGTAGCGCGAGTCGTTGGCGATCGCCACCGCCTCGTCGTCGCCGGCGTACTCGATCACCGCCAGGACCGGCCCGAAGATCTCCTCCTGGGCGACGCGCATGCCGTTGTCGACGCCGTCCAGCAGGGTGGGCGGGACGAACCAGCCGCGGGCCAGCGCGCCGGGCAGCTCGGCGCGCTCGCCGCCGACGACGACGCGGGCGCCCTCGGCCCGGCCGGTCGCGATGTACCCGGCGACGCGGTCCCGCTGCACCTCGCTGATCAGCGGCCCGACGGTGGTGGACGGGTCGGCGGGGTCGCCGAGGCGCTGCGCGCGCAGCGCCTCGGCCAGCGCCGCGACGATCTCGTCCCGGCGGCGGCGCGGCACCAGCACGCGGGTCTGGGCGATGCACGCCTGGCCGTTGACCAGCAGCGCCATCGGCAGCAGGGCCGGGACGACGGCGTCCGGGTCGGCGTCGTCGCAGATGATCGCGGCGGACTTGCCGCCCAGCTCCAGGGTGACGCGGGCGATCCGGTCGGCCGCCACCGCCATGATCTTCTTGCCGGCGGCGCTGCTGCCGGTGAACGCGATCTTGTCGATCCCGGGATGGGCGACCAGGTGCTCCCCGGCGGCCCGGTCGCCGGGCACGATGCCGAGCACTCCCTCCGGCAGCCCCGCCTCGGCCAGCGCGTCGGCCAGGGCGTGCACGGTCAGCGGCGTCTCGGGCGGCGGCTTGAGCACCACCGAGCAGCCGGCCGCCAGCGCCGGGGCGACCTTGAGCGCCGGGGCGCTGAGCGGACCGTTCCACGGGGTGATCGCGGCGACCACCCCGACCGGCTCCTGGGTGACGATGCTGGCGTTGGCGCCGTCGGTGCGCCGCTCGTCGTAGGGGAAGGTCTCGGCCAGGTCGGCGTAGTAGCGCAGGTGCCGGATCGGGTTGGGCACGTGCGCGCGCTCGCTGAACCAGATCGGGCAGCCCAGCTCGGCGGTGATGCCGGCGGCCAGCTCGGGGGCGCGCCGCTCCAGCAGGTCGGCGGCGGTGCGCAGCACCCGGGCGCGCCGGGCCGGGTCGGCGCCCGCCCACACGCCCGCGTCGAACGCCCGCCGCGCGGCGGCGACCGCGTCGTCGATGTCGGCGGGCGAGGCCAGGGCCGCCTCCCCCAGGCGCTCGCCGGTGGCGGGGTTGCGCACCTGCACCGTGCGACCGTCCCGCGCCGGAACCCGGCGCCCCCCGACGAACAGCCCCAGTGGCCCGCTCCGCACCGCCGCCATCTGCGCTCCGATCCCGCCCGATCGCCAAATCTGTGATAATGAACATAAGGGTCGGTCAACGGAAGGTCAAGGGCCCGACCCCGCGGACCTGCACGGACCATGATCATTCGGGCGCGGAGCGGATCGCGCACATCCGCGCCCGCGGCCGGACCGAGGAGCGACCATGACGAGCCGGAGCGAGATCGCCGACCTGCTGCGGCGGGTGCGCCGCCTGGAGGAGAGCGAGACCGCGCGCAACCATCTGCACCGCTACGCCGAGGCGCTCGACGACCCCGACCCGGAGGCGGTCGCGGCCCTGTTCACCGAGGACGGCGCGCTGCACACCCGGCTGGCCGGGCGGCCGGGCCGGACGATGACCGGGCGCGCGGCCATCGCCGCCTTCTACCGGGACCGGATCGCGGCCGACCCGTCGCCCAAGCGGCATTTCATCGTCGGCCCGCGGACCACCTGGGTGGCGCCGGGCGAGGTGGAGATCGCCTCGTACTTCCTGTTCACCGCGCGCGCCGACGTCTCGTCGGTGATCGGCTGGGGCACCTACCGGGACCGGCTGCGGGTCGACGGCGGCACCGCCCTGTTCGCCGACAAGACCATCGACCTGCAGGTGAGCACCGACCTGGAGAAGGGGTGGGCGCGTCCGTGAACCGGCGAACGGGGCGCGCCCGGCGGGCCGGGCGCGCCCCGTTCGCCGCGTGCGGCGCGGCGGTCAGGCGAACGCGGGGAGCACTTCGTCCTTGAACAGCTCCAGGGTCCGCAGCACCTGCTCCTGGGGGAGGTCGTACCACTGGGCGCGCAGGATGACGTGGGTGAACCCGTCGGCCTCCAGGGCCTTGAGCGCGGCGACCGCCCCGGCCGGGTCGGTGAACAGGTAGGAGGCGTCCGCGACCTCCTCGGCCGCCCGGTCGCCGCGCAGGTGCCGGTACGCCTCGCCCTGCTGCGGCGCGTTGTACTCGGCGTACTTGCGGGTGAGGGCGCCGCGGGCCGCGATGCCGACGGCCCGCGCGCGCTCGCGGTCGCGGTCGAGCACCAGCTCCCGGCGGACGACCAGCTCCGACGGCCCGAGGCCGAGCCGCTCGCGCTCCCCCCGGTGGTGCCCCAGGAGCGTGCGCAGCTTCTCCGGGGTGACGTGGGGCGGGACGATCCAGGCGTCCCCGAGCCGGGCGGCGCGCAGCGCCCCGGTGCGGTGCGGGCCCGCGCCGATCCACACCGGCGGCCCGCCCGGCTGGACCGGCGGCAGGCTGATGCGCTGGTCGTCGACGCGGAAGTGCTCGCCGCGGAAGGTGACGCGCTCGCCGCTCCACAGCCGCCGGATCAGCGCGACGGCCTCCTCGTAGCGGCCGAGCCGGTGCTCCATCGGGATGCCGAAGGAGGCGAACTCGTTCTCCCGGTAGCCCATGCCGAAGCCGGCGACGGCGCGTCCCCCGGTCAGGTGGTCCAGGGTGGCGAACTCCTCGGCGACCTCGACGGGGTGCCGCAGCGGCAGGATGAACATGTTCGTGCCCAGGCGCATGCCGCCGGCGTCCTCGGCGAGCGCGGCCAGCAGCGGCAGCGGCTGCAGGGTCGGCATGCCGCCGAGGTAGTGCTGCAGCACCCAGATCGAGGAGATCCCCGCGTCGCGGGCCGCCCGCACCTGCTCGCGGATCAGCGGGACGCGCCGCGCGGGCACCGCGTCCGGGGGGAAGTCGTTCATGACGGCGAGCCCGAACCGCAGCACCTCGGCACCTCCACACGCCCGGGCCGCCCCGGGCGACATCGTACGGACCAGCCGGACAGGGGACGTCAGGGCTGGAAAAACAGGTTTATCATGCGCCTGGATTTCGGCCCGGGTCAAGCGCCCCGGCCCGCCGCGCGACCTGGGCGGGCCCGCGAGGAGGGCCGTCGCCCCGGCGGACGCTTGACGCGGTGGCCGGCCACCAAATACCTTCATTTCATTATCAGAGTTAAGGGGTAGGGAGCGCCTGGCAGTGAGCACGCCCACCGCATCGCACGAACGGCCCGGGCCGCCGCCCGGGGAACTGGACGTCCTCGTCGTCGGCGCGGGCTTCGCCGGCCTGTACGCCCTGTACCGGCTGCGCGCGCTCGGCCACCGGGTGCACGCCGTGGAGGCGGCGGGCGACGTCGGCGGCGTCTGGTACTGGAACCGCTACCCCGGGGCGCGCTGCGACATCGAGAGCGTCGACTACTGCTACTCCTTCTCCGACGAGCTGATCCAGGAGTGGGACTGGACCGAGCGCTACCCGTCCCAGCCGGAGATCCTGCGCTACATCAACCACGTCGCCGACCGGTTCGACCTGCGCCGCGACATCACCTTCCGCACCCGGGTCACCGCGCTGACGTTCGACGAGGAGGCCGGCGCCTGGACGGCCGTCACCGACCACGGCGACCGCGTCACCGCCCGCCACGTCATCATGGCCACCGGCCAGCTGTCGGTCGCCAAGCCGCCGGAGATCGAGGGCGTCGGCGACTTCGCCGGCGACAGCCACCACACCGGCGACTGGCCGCACGACGGCGTCGACTTCACCGGCAAGCGGGTCGGCGTGATCGGCACCGGCTCGTCCGGCGTGCAGGTCATCCCGCAGATCGCCCGGCAGGCCGCGCACCTGACGGTGTTCCAGCGCACCCCGCACTACATCGTCCCGGCCGTCAACCGGCCGCTCGACCCCGGCTACGTCGCCGACCTCAAGTCGCGCTTCGCGGAGTACCGCGAGCAGGCCCGCAACCACCCGGGCGGCACGCACCGCGTGCTGCACGAGGACCTGGCGGTCGAGGCCGACCCCGAGGAGCTGCGGGCGCGGCTGGAGGAGTACTGGCGGCGCGGCGGCCCCGACATCCAGGCCGCCTACCGGGACATCACCCGCGACCCGGAGGCCAACGAGCTGGCCGCCGAGTTCGTCCGGTCCAAGATCCGCGAGATCGTCCGGGACCCGTGGGTCGCCGAGCGGCTCACCCCGCGCGGCTACCCGTTCGGCAGCAAGCGCCTGGTCCTGGAGATCGGCTACTACGAGACGTTCAACCGCGACAACGTCCGCCTGGTCGACGTGCGCGAGACCCCCATCGAGCGCATCGAGCCCGAGGGCGTGCGCACCGGCGGCCCGCACCCGCAGCTGCACCGGCTGGAAGTGCTGGTGTTCGCCACCGGGTTCGACGCGCTGACCGGCGCCGTGCTGAAGATCGACATCCGCGGCCGGGGCGGCCGGTCGCTGCGCGACAAGTGGTCGGCGGGCCCCCGCACCTACCTGGGGCTGGCCACCCACGGGTTCCCCAACCTGTTCTTCATGGCCGGGCCCGGCAGCCCCTCGGTGCTCAGCAACGTGCTGGTGTCGATCGAGCAGCACGTCGAGTGGGTCGCCGACCACCTGGAGTACCTGCGCAAGAACGGGCTGACCCGCTCCGAGGCCGTCCTGGAGAAGGAGGACGCCTGGGTCGAGCACGTCAACGAGGTCGCCGCGCAGACGCTGTACCCGCGCGGCAACTCCTGGTACCTGGGCGCGAACGTGCCGGGCAAGCCGCGCGTGTTCATGCCCTACGCCGGCGGGGTCGGACGGTACCGGCGGATCTGCGCCGACGTGGCCGCACGCGACTACGACGGCTTCGCCCTGAGCTGACCCCCGAGCCGTCCCACGAACCGACCGCGAGCGGGAAGGCCCCGCACGTGCACACACCAGGAGGTCCGGCGCGTGAGCCCTGCTGACATGCGCGACGACAGTCCCCCCGCCGACGGCCCCCTCGCGGGCGTGCGCGTCATCGAGCTCGGCTCGATGTACGCGGCGCCGACCGCCGGCCGGATGCTGCGCGACTTCGGCGCGGACGTGGTCAAGGTCGAGGACCCGGCCGGCGGCGACTTCGCCCGCCAGTGGCAGCCCGCGCACAACGGCCTGGCGATCGGGTTCTCCCGGCTCAACGCCGGCAAGCGGTCGGTGGGCATCGACCTTCGCCGGCCCGCCGGGCGCGACCTGGTCCGGCGGCTGGCCCGCGACGCCGACGTGCTCATCGAGAACTTCCGCCCCGGCCGGATGGAGGCGTGGGGCCTGGGCTACAAGGAGCTGTCGCAGGACAACCCCGGCCTGGTGCTGACGCGGGTGAGCGGCTTCGGGCAGACCGGCCCGTACCGGGAGCGCCCCGGGTTCGGCACCGTCGCCGAGACCGCCAGCGGCTACGCCTTCCTCAACGGCTGGCCGGACTCCCCCCCGACCGCGCCGCCGTTCGGGTTCGCCGACTCGATCGCCGGCATCGCGGCGGCGTTCGGCACGGCCATGGCGCTGTACCGGCGGGAGGCCGGCGACGGCACCGGCGGCGAGGTGGACGTGGCGCTGTACGAGCCGCTGATGTTCATCCTCGGCGACGCGGTGCTGCGCTACACCGCCTCCGGGGAGATCATGCAGCGCTGCGGCAACGCGTCGGGCGCGGCCTCCCCGCGCGGCATCTACCAGGCCGCCGACGGGGCGTGGCTGTCGATCGCGGCGTCCAACCAGAGCATCGCGATGCGGCTGTTCGACGCGATGGGCCGGCCCGACCTGCGCACCGACGAGCGGTACGCCACCAACGCCGCGCGCATGGCCAACAACGAGGAGCTGCAGCGGATCGTGGCGGACTGGGTCCGGTCGCGGCCGCGCGCGGAGGTGCTGGCCGTGCTGGACGAGCACGAGGTGGTGGCCGCGCCGGTCAACGACGCCCGCGACATCACCCGCGACCCGCACTTCGCCGAGCGCACGCTCAGGGAGCTGGCGGGCACCGTCCTCGGCCCGGCCGCCGCGATGCCCGGCCCGGTGCTGCACGTCAAGGACTACCCGGGGCCGGTGTACCGGGGCGTGCCCGCCGTCGGCGAGCACACCGGCGAGGTGCTGGGCGGGGAGCTGGGGATGTCGGCGCAGGAGCTGGCCGAGCTGGCCGCGGCGGGCGTGATCAGCGCCCCGGGAGGGGCGTGACGATGACCGCACCGGTGGCGCCCGGCCCGGCGGCCCGCGGCACGCCGCGGCCGAAGAAGACCGCCGAGCTGCTGGCGCAGCGCATCGTCGCCGACATCAACCGGCGCGGCAACACCGTCGGCGACCGGCTGCCGCCCGAGCGGGAGATGCTGGAGCACTACAGCGTCGGCCGCGGCACGCTGCGCGAGTCGCTGCGGTTCCTGGAGCTGCAGGGCGTGATCGCGCTGAAGCCGGGCCCGGGCGGCGGCCCGGTGGTGCAGCGGCCGGACGCGGGCACGCTGGCCACCACGCTGACGCTGCTGCTGCAGTTCGGCAACGCGCCGTTCCGCACGGTCGCCGAGGCGCGCGGCGGGCTGGAGCCGATGATGGCGCGGCTGGCCGCCGAGCGGATGAGCGCCGGGCACCTGGCCGACCTGCGCTCCAGCGTCGAGGTCATGGGCGACCACCTGGACGACCAGGCGGTGTTCCTGGAGCAGAACAAGCGCTTCCACGACGTCATCGCGCACGGCTCGGGCAACCAGCTGTTCGGGCTGGTGGTGGACGCGCTGCTGGGCATCCTGGACGGCTCGGCCATCGGCATCGACTACCCGGAGGTGCGGCGCCGCGCCGTGCACCGGGCGCACCTGCGGATCTACGAGGCGATCGCCGCGCGCGACCCGGCCGCGTCGGCCGAGGCGATGACCCGGCACATCGAGGAGTACATCCGCTACGCCGAACGCAAATTCCCCGAGGTGCTGGCGGCCCCGATCGTGTGGAGCGACGGCCAGTAGCGCCCCCGGCGGCACCTCGGCAGCGCCCCGTCGGGGGCTCCGGAACGCCCCGGGTGCTCCGGGAGGGCCGCGCGGGACCTCCCGGAGCACCCGGTCACCTCGCCCAGGGCGAGTCGATCCCCAGGACGCGGGCCATGGTGCCGCCGAGCACGGACTTGGTCTCGTCGTCGGTCAGGCCGAGCGCCCCGATCGCGGCGATCTCCGCGCCCGGGTCGGTCATCGGCCAGTCCGAGCCGAACACGATGCGCTCCGCGCCGTGCCGCCGCACCAGCCGCCGCACCCGCTCGGGCGGCAGGTCCGCCAGGCTCGGCGGCCAGGACGTCTCCAGCACCACGTCGGCGCCGTCCAGCATCTCCTCGGCCTGGTCCAGGATGCGGTAGCCGCCGAAGTGGCAGGCCACCAGCCGCAGCTCGGGGAACCGCCGCGCGATGTCGGCGATCATCCGGGGGCTGGACAGCGCGTTGGTGCGGGCGTCGCCGCCCTCCCCCACGTGGGCGATGACGGCGACGTCGGAGCCGAACGCCTCCAGCAGCTCCCACAGGCGGGGGTCGTCCAGCGCGAAGTCCTGGAACAGCGGGTGCAGCTTGACCGCCGTGACGCCGTGCCGCCGCAGGCTGGCCAGGTTCTCCTCGACGGGCAGGTCGACGTGGACGGTGCCGACCGCGATCCGCCGCTCCCCCGCCAGCCCGGCGACGAACGCGTTGACCTTGTCGACGTGCCGGGCCTGGTCGGCGATGCCCAGGCAGCAGCTGACGTCGACGCCGGCGCGGTCCATGGCCGCGGTCAGTCCGCCGACGGTGCCGTCGCCGCGGGCGGTGAGGCCGGGCACGCGGTTGCCGCCGAGCGCGGCCGCGGCGATCCGGTCCGGCCACACGTGGCTGTGCGCATCGATGATCATGTTCTCCTCACAGCTTGCCGGACTCGCCGCCGTCCACCACGAAGGTGGCGCCGGTGGTGAACGACGACAGCGGGGACAGCAGCAGGCACGCCAGCGGCACCAGCTCGTCCGGGTCGGCGATGCGCCCGGCGGGGATGCGGGCGACGCGGCGGCGCAGCAGGTCGGGCGACTCCAGCACGGCGCGCTGGGCGTCGGTGCGGAACGCGCCCGGCGCCAGGCAGTTGACCTGGACGTTCTTGGCGGCCCACTCGGCGGACAGGGCCTCGGTGAAGCGCACCACCGCGCCCTTGGAGGTGGAGTAGGCGACCAGGTGCGGCTTGCCCCGCACGCCGGTGGTGGAGGCGACGTTGACGATGCGGCCGCCGCCCTGGGCGATCATGTGCCGGCCGGCGGCCCGGGCCAGCAGCATGGGCGCCAGGACGTTGACCGCCATCACCTCCTTCCACACGGCGGGGTCCTGGTCGGCGAACTTGCCGGCGGGGGCGATGCCGGCGTTGTTGAGCAGCGCGTCGATGCGTCCGTGCCGGGCGACCACCTCGTCGGCGAGCCCGGCGACGGCGTCCTCGTCGCGCAGGTCGGCCTCGATCGCGGTGATGCGCCCGCCGCCGCGCGCGGCCAGCTCCGCCAAGGCGTCCTTGGAGCGGGCGGCGCCGACGACGTGCGCGCCCTCGGCGGCGAGCCGGAGCGCGATGGCGGCGCCCAGGCCCCGGCTCGCGCCGGTCACCAGGACGACCGCGTCCCGCAGCCGAAGATCCATCACGACACTCCCTTCGCCAGGCGGCGCGCGAGCGAGTCGAGCAGCACCTCGGTGGCGCCCTCGTAGACGCGCAGCGGGCGCGCGTTGCGGTACAGCCGTTCGATCTTCGCGCCGCGCACCAGCCCGAAGCGGCCCATGACCTGCAGGGACCGGTCCACGACCCGGCCGGCGGCCTCGGTGGCGGCGACCTTGGCGATCGAGGACATGTCCAGGCGGGCCAGCGGGTCGGCGCCGGCCAGCGCCGCCGCCCGGTAGGCGAGCGCGCGGGCCGCCTCCACCTCCGTCCACGACAGCGCCACGTTCTGCGCGACGGCGCCCAGGTGGATCAGCGGCCGGCCGAACTGCTCGCGGGTGGTGACGTGCCGCAGCGCCTCGTCCAGGGCCGCCTGCGCCAGCCCGACCGCCGCCCCGGCCACCGACACGCGGAACACCGCGAGCGTCCGCAGCATCAGCGAGAACGCCTCGCGGGGCACGCCGAGCCGGTTCTCCTCGGGCACCACGACCCCGTCGAAGTCCAGCTCGCCGAGGATGTGCGGGGCGATCAGGCCGCTGCCGGGGGTGACGGTCAGCCCGGGCGCGTCGGCGGGGACGAGCACCATCGAGTACCCGTCCCCGCCCTCGCGGCCGAGGACGCAGTAGAAGTCGGCCGCGCCGCCGTTGGTGATGAACGACTTGCGGCCGTGCACCCGCACGCCGCCCGCGACGCTCTCGACGGTGGTGGCGACGGCGCGCAGGTCGGACCCGACGTCCGGTTCGGTGAGCGCCAGCCCGGCGATCGCCTCCAGCGCGGCCACCCGCGGCAGCCACGACCGGCGCAGCGCGTCGCCCCCGCCGACGGCCAGCGGGTAGCTGCCGATGCCCTGCATGGCGAACAGCGAGTCCAGGTGCGCCGAGGAGTACATCAGCGCCTCGCGCACCACGGTGATCGTCAGCGGGTCGAGCATCTCGCTCTCCCCGCCGTAGGCCGCGGGCACCACGTGCCGGGCCAGGCCGGAGGCGCGCAGCGCCGCCAGGGTCCCGGCGTGCACCTCGGTGCTCTCGTCGGCCTCGGCGGCGAACGCGTCCACCTGCGCCGCGACCTGCCGCGCCGCCTCCCGCACCTTGCGGTGGCGCGGGCTCAGCTCGAACAACTGCCCTTCTTCCACGATGCTCCTCGGGGTCGGTGTCGGGGCGGACGGTCAGCGGCGCTGGTCGAACCTGCGGCCGAGCAGCTCGGAGGCGATGCGGATGCGCTGCATGGCGGGGGTGCCGCCCGCGATGGCCCAGCCGTGCGCGTCGCGGTGCAGGCGCTCGATGCCGTACTCCTCGGTGTAGCCGTTGCCGCCGTGCAGCTGCATGGCCAGGTCGGTGACGCGCTTGGCCATCTCGTTGGCGGCGCACTTGGCCAGCGAGGTCTGCAGCGGGTCGGGCAGGCCGGTGCCGGCGCCGGCGGCGGCGCGTTCGACCAGCAGCCGGGCCGCCTCCACCTGCAGCAGCATGTCGGCCAGCGCCAGCTGCACGGACTGGAACTCCGCCAGCGGCTTGCCGAACTGCTCGCGCCGGCACACGTACTCGCGGGTGCGGTCCAGTGCGGCCTGCCCGATCGCCAGGCTCATGGTGGAGTTGCCGAGCCGCTCGATGGCGAACACCCCGAACAGCCTGCCGAAGCCGCCGGCGGGCACGACGACGTTCTCCTCGGGCACGCGGACGCCGTCGAGGATCACGTCGGCGGACGGGATGCCGCGAAAGCCCATCAGCCGCTCGGGCCGGCCGAAGCTCAGGCCGGGCATGCCCTTCTCCACGACGACGGCGCCGATGCCCTTGGCGCCGGGCGCGTCGCTCATCCGGCAGTACAGCAGGTAGCGGTCGGCCTCGCCGCCGTTGGAGATCCAGCGCTTGACGCCGCTCACGACGTAGCCGCCGTCGACGCGCTCGGCGCGGGTGCGCATGTCGGTGGCGGCCGACCCGGCGTCCGGTTCGGAGATCGCGACCGCCATGGTGCTGTCGCCCCGGATGATCGGCGGCAGCCAGCGCGCCCGCTGCTCCTCGGTGCCCAGGTGGTTGATCACCTGGGCGGGCCCGGTGTTGGCCTCGAAGATCTGGAACGCCGCCGGCCGGGACACCTTGGCGAACTCCTCGATCACCGCCAGCGCCTGCGGCAGCGGGGCGCCCGCGCCGCCGAACCGCTCGGGCAGCGCGATGCCGAGGAAGCCCAGCTCGCCCAGGCGGCGCCGTTCGGCCACCGACACGGGGGTGCGGGCGACGTCGCGTTCTCCGGCCGACGGGCCGAACACCTCGGCCGCCACGCGGGCCGCCAGCTCGCGGATCTCGTCGATCTCGGGATGCTCGGCAACGGCAGTCATGGAACCCGCCTTCTCCCTAGTAATGATGAACCTTGTCTGTGGGCGAGCGGCGGTCAACGGCGCTCGTGGACATACTGATGCATATCATGATAATCAATTGACATGCAGCAGGGACACCCGCCGACCGAGGCCGTCATCGTCGACGCGGTCCGCACCGCCGGCGCCCGCGGCCGCCCGGGCGGCGCGCTCGCCGACGTCCACCCGGTCGACCTCCTGGCCCAGACGTTCACCGCGCTCTTCGCCCGCACCGGCCTCGACCCCGCCCTCGTCGACGACGTGCTGGTGGGATGCGTCTCGCAGGTCGGCGAGCAGTCGGCCACCCCCGGCCGGATGGCCTGGCTGGGCGCCGGGCTGCCCGCGCACGTGCCCGCCGCCACCATCGACCGCAAGTGCGGATCCAGCCAGCAGGCCCTGCACTTCGCCGCGCAGGCCGTCAGGTCCGGCTGCCAGGACGTCGTCGTGGTGGCCGGCGTGGAATCCATGAGCAGGGTTCCGATGGGCTCGGCCCGCGCGGGCGCCGACCCGTACGGCACCGCGGTCGCCGACCGCTACGCCCCCGGCCTGGTCCCGCAGGGCGTCGCCGCCGAACTGGTCGCCGCCCGCTGGAAGCTGGGCCGCGACGAGCTGGACGCCTACGCCGTCCGCTCGCACCGCCTGGCCGCCGCCGCGCGCGACTCCGGCGCGTTCGACCGCGAGATCACGCCCGTCGACACCCCGGCGGGCCCGTTCGCCCGCGACGAGACGATCCGCCCCGACAGCACCGCCGAGCGCCTGGCCGCGCTGCGGCCCGCGTTCGCCCGCGACGACCTGGCCGCCCGCTTCCCGGAGATCGGCTGGCACATCACCGCCGGCAACTCCTCGCAGATCACCGACGGCGCCGCCGCCCTGCTGGTGATGAGCGCCGCCCGCTGCGCGCGGCTGGGCCTGACACCGCGCGCCCGCATCCACGCGATGGCGGTGTGCGGGGACGACCCGCTGCTGATGCTCACCGCGCCCATCCCGGCGACGCACCGCGTCCTGCAACGCTCCGGGCTGACGCTCGCCGACATCGACCACATCGAGATCAACGAGGCGTTCGCGTCCGTCCCGCTGGCCTGGCTGGCCGAGTTCCCCGACGCCGACCCGGACCGGGTCAACCCGCGCGGCGGCGCCATCGCCCTCGGCCACCCGCTCGGCGCGTCCGGCGCCCGCCTGGCCACCACGATGCTGCACGCCCTGGAGGACGGCGGCGGCCGCTACGGGCTGCAGCTGATGTGCGAGGCGGGCGGCATGGCCAACGCCACCGTCATCGAACGCCTCTGACCCCGCCCGCCGACCCCGCCCGCCGACCCCGCCTTCCCGCCCGCCCCCGACCACCGCGAAACGGAGACACCCGCGTGGACGTCAAAGGAACATCGGTCATCGTCACCGGCGGCGCCTCCGGCCTGGGCGCGGCCACCGCGGCGCGGCTCGCCGAGCGCGGCGCCCACGTGGTCGTCCTCGACCTGCCCGAGTCCGCCGGCCAGGCCGCCGCCGTCCGGATCGGCGGCACCTTCGCCCCCGCCGACGTCGCCGACCCCGCGGGCGTGCGGGCCGCCCTCGGCGCCGCCGATGCCGCCGCGCCGCTGCGCGCCCTGGTGCACTGCGCGGGACGCGGCGGGCCGGTCCGGCTCGTCGGCCGCGACGGCTCCCCCGGATCGCTGGAGACCTACGAGCGGATCGTGCGGATCAACCTGATCGGGACGTTCAACGTGCTGCGGCTGGCGGCGGCGCGGATGGCCCGCAACGAGCCCGTCGGCGGCGAACGCGGCGTGTGCGTGCTGACCGCGTCGGTCGCCGCGTGGGAGGGGCAGATCGGCCAGATCCCCTACGCGTCGGCCAAGGCGGGCGTGGTCGGCATGACGCTGGTGGCCGCGCGCGACCTGGCGTCGCGGCTGATCCGGGTCGCCACGATCGCGCCCGGCCTGTTCGACACCCCCATCCTGGCCCGCCTGCCCGAGGACGTGCGCGCGTCCCTCGGCCGGAGCGTCCCCCACCCCAACCGGCTCGGCGTCCCCGACGAGTACGCCGCGCTGGCCCTGCAGATCATCGAGAACAAGATGCTGAACGGCGAGACCATCCGCCTGGACGGCGCGCTGCGCATGGCCCCCCGCTGACCGCGGCATCGGCAGAGGAGACCGAAGATGAGCCAGACCGCCGGCGCCGAGCCGGAACTGCTGGTCGAGGAGCGCGGCCCGGTGCTGGTGCTCACCATGAACCGGCCCGCCGCCCGCAACGCCGTGACGCGGAACATGGCGCACCGGATCGCCGAGGCGCTGGACCTGCTGGACGCCCGCGCCGACCTGGCCGTCGGGGTGATCACCGGGGCGGGCGGGACGTTCTGCGCCGGCATGGACCTCAAGGGGTTCGCGCGCGGCGAGCGGCCCGTCGTGGAGGGGCGCGGCCTGGCCGGGCTGGTGCAGCGGCCGCCGCGCACCCCGCTGATCGCCGCCGTGGAGGGGTACGCGCTGGCCGGGGGCTTCGAGATCGCCCTGGCCTGCGACCTGATCGTGGCGTCGCGCGCGGCCACGTTCGGGCTGCCGGAGGTCAAGCGGGGCCTGACGGCGGCCGCCGGGGGCCTGCTGCGGCTGCAGCGGCGGGTGCCGTACCACCTGGCGATGGAGCTGGCCCTGACCGGGCGGTTGTGGCCCGCCACCGACGCCGCCGAGGTCCGCCTGGTCGGCCGGCTCACCGACCCCGGCAAGGCCCTGGCCGGGGCGCTGGAGCTGGCGGCGGAGATCGCCGCGAACGCGCCGCTGGCGCTGGCGGCGTCCAAGCGGGTGCTGGTGGAGTCGGCGGACTGGACGCTGGAGGAGCAGTTCGCCCGGCAGGAGGAGATCGTCGCCCCGGTCCGCGAGTCGGCCGACGCCAAGGAGGGCGCGCGGGCGTTCGTGGAGAAGCGCGCCCCGCGCTGGACCGGCTCCTGAAAGGCGGCCCCGCAGGCCCGCCGCCCGGGGGCCGTGCGCGCCGTCAGCGCCAGCCGACGACCTCGTTCATCAGCGCGGGCTGCTTGCGCCGCACGTAGGTGGCGTACTCCTGCATGTGGTCGCGCATCAGCTTCTCGGCCGCGTCGGCGTCGGAGTCGGCGATCGCCTGCGCGATGGCGGCGTGCGCCTCGCGCACCTTGGCGCGGCGGGCCTTGGGGAAGAACATCCCGCTGACCCGGTCGTGGAAGATGTGCCCGAGCGAGGCGCTGTAGAGGTTGAGCATGCCGTTGCCCGACATGGACGCCACCAGGCGGTGGAAGTCGCCGCTGTGGCTGAGGTAGCCGGCGTCGTCGTCCAGCGGCGTGCCCTGCGCGATGCTCCGCAGCAGCTCGACCTTGTCGGGCTCGCGGCGCTCGGCGGCCAGCCGCGCCATGACCGGCTCCATCACCAGCCGGGCCTCCATCAGCTCCCGGAAGGTCATCCGCGCCGCCTGGAAGTACAGCGACGCCATCCGGCCGAAGGCGGCCGCGCTGACCTCGGCGACGATCGGCCCGCCGCGCGGACCCGGCTTGATCGAGATGAGGCCGTGCACCTCCAGGATGCGCAGCGCCTCGCGCAGCGACCCGCGCCCGACGCCGTACTCCTCGATCATCTGCGCCTCGGACGGCAGCGGCGTGCCCGGTGCCAGCCCCTCCGCGCCGATCTTCCGCACGATGTCCTGCGCGATCGCCTCGCCGACCTTCACCCCCCGTTTGATATGCGGCTGCGCCACGTCGTCCCTACCCGTCTTCCGCAATCAATGACAACCATCATTATGGTCTATAGGAAGCCCCGGTACGGCATCGCGGCGGCCCGGCCGCCGCCTTTACGCTGTAGATCACAAAGCGCCGTCCCGGGCGGGGCCCGGGACGGCACGCGGCGGCGCGGCGGGGGCGCTCAGCCGGCGCGGCGCTCCACCGCCGCCTCCGGAAGGCGCCTGGCCAGCGGGCCGGGCAGCCACCAGGCGCGCCGCCCCAGCAGCTGCAGCACGGCGGGGACGATCAGGCAGCGGATGACCGCCGCGTCCAGCAGGATCGCGACCGCCAGGCCCAGGCCGAACTGCTGCAGCATCCGGCTCGGGCTCAGCACGAACGCGGCGAACACCACGATCATGATGGCCGCGGCGGCGGTGATGACCTGGCCGGTCGCGGCGAGGCCCTCGCGGACGGCGCGCCCCGGGTCGCCGGTGGCGGTCCACCGCTCGTGGATGCGCGCCAGCAGGAACACCTCGTAGTCCATGGACAGCCCGAACACGATCGCGAAGATCATCACCGGGATGTACGCCTCGATCGGGCCCGGCGGCACCCCGAAGCGGCCGTGCTGGAACACCAGCGTGATCGCGCCCAGCGCGGCGGCGATGCTGAGCAGGTTGAGCAGCGCCGCCTTGACCGGGATCAGCAGCGAGCGGAACACGACCGACAGCAGCAGCGCCGACAGGCCCACCACGATCGCGACGAACAGCGGCAGCCGCGCGGCGACGGTGTCGGCGAAGTCCTGGGTGGCGGCGGTGGGGCCGCCGACGTGGAACCCGTCGGGCAGCACGTCGGCGCGCAGGGTGTGCACGAGGTCGGCGGTCCGCTCGTCCTGCGGCGCCGCGTCCGGGAAGACCAGCAGCGTGTGCACCGCGCCGTCGCGGGACGGCAGCGGCGGGGTGGCCGCGGCGACGCCGTCGGTGCGGGCCAGCACCTGCTGCACGCGGCGCGCCTCGTCCGCGCCCGTCTCGCCGACGACGACCAGCGGCCCGTTGAAGCCGGGCCCGAAGCCCTCGGCGAGCAGGTCGTAGGCCCTGCGGGTGGTGGACGAGGCCGGGTCGTTGCCCGCGTCGGCGAAGCCCAGGCGCATGTCCAGGGCCGGCGCCGACAGCGCCAGCAGCGCGGCGAGCGCCACCAGCAGGGCGGGCAGCGGACGGCGCTGCACTGCCGCGGCCAGCCGCCGCCAGCCCGCGCCCGGCTCCCTGCCGCGCGCGGCGGCCCGCTCGGCGCGCCTGCGCACGTGCCGCCGGATGCGCCCGCCGAAGAAGCCGAGCAGCGCGGGCAGCAGCACCAGCGCGGCGAGCATGGTGACCAGCACGGTCAGCGCGACCGCGACGGCCACGCCCTGCAGCGCGCCGAGGCCGAGGGCGACCAGGCCCAGCAGCGCGATGACGACGGTGCAGGCGGCGACGAACACGGTGCGGCCCGCGGCGTCCAGGGCGCGGCGCGCGGCGTCCGCCGGCCCGGCGCCCTCCAGCAGCTCGTGCCGGTAGCGGTGGAACACCAGCAGCGCGTAGTCCACGCCGACGCCGAGGCCGACCAGCATGAGGATCGGCGGGGTGAAGTCGGCGACCGTGGCCAGGTGCGAGGCCAGCCCGATCAGCCCGATCGCCGACCCGACCGCGAACAGCGCGGTCAGCAGCGGCAGCGCGGCGGCGACCAGCGAGCCGAACAGCAGCACGAGGATCACCAGCGCGGCCAGCATGCCCGCGCCCTCGGCGCCGCCGCCGCTCTCCTCGGCGCCGCGCGCCGCGTCTCCGCCCACCTCCACCTGGAGCCCCCCGGCCGCCGCCGAGGACGCGGCCGGGGACGCCGCCGACCGCGCGGTGTCGACGATGCGGACGACGTCGCCGCGCGGGACCTGCTCCGCCTTGCCGGTGAGCGCGACGGTGGCGTACCCGACGGTGCCGTCGCGGGAGATCGCGGCGCGGTCGTCGTAGGGGGCGCGGACGGCCGCGACGCCCGGCAGCGCGGCCACCCGCCCGAGCATGTCGCGGACGCGGCGTTCGGTGTCCGGCGCGCGCAGCCCGCCCGGCGCCTTCAGCACGATCTGCAGGGCGTCGCCCGCCTGCGCGGCGCCGTGCTCGGCGAGCAGGTCGCCGGCCCGCTGCGACTGGGTGCCGGGCAGGGTGAAGTCGTTGCGGTAGTCGGTGCCCGCGACCTGCGCGGCGACGGTGACGGCGGCCAGCACCAGCGCCCACAGGCCGAGCGCGATCCAGCGGCGCCGGTACGACCAGGCCGCCAGGCGCCCGAACACTCCGGTCGTCACCGGCGGCCCCTGTTCTCCCGGACGGCCACGCGCACGCCCACGAACGCGCCGACGACCGCCAGCAGCGGCGGCAGGCCGGCGAACACCGCCAGCAGGGCGGGCGTGTCCTCCACGTCGAGGGTCACGCCGAGGACGAAGTGGCAGAACGCGGCGAACGCCTCCGTCGCGAAGAAGCCCCCCGCACCGCCGACCAGGAAGCCGACCACGGCGGCCCCGGCCCTGCTCGCCGGCGAGGGAGCGGATCGGTTGTCGTTCATGCGCCCAGGCTGCCGCCGCGGCACGGCGGCGCGCATCGGCCGCGGGGCGCCGCCCCGGTACCCCGTTTGTTGCGTGCGCCCGCCGCGGCCCTACACCTCAGGTTGCGGCGGCGCGTCAGCCGGCCCAGCCGGGGCGCACCAGGCCGCTTTCGTAGGCCAGCACCACCAGCTGCGCGCGGTCGCGCACGTCCAGTTTGGTCATGATGCGGCTGACCTGGCTCTTCACCGTGGCCGGGCGCAGCTGCAGCCGCTCGGCGATCTCGTCGTTGGAGCGGCCCCCGGCGACCAGCTCGACGATCTGGCGTTCGCGCGGGGTGAGGGCGTCCAGCCGCGGGTCCGGGTCGGGCGCCGCCCCGCGGGCGGCGTACTCGGCGATGAGCCGCCGCGTCACCGACGGGCTGATCAGCGCGTCGCCGCGGGCGGCGACCCGCACCGCGCGCGGCAGCTCCTCCGGTTCGGTGTCCTTGACCAGAAAGCCCGCCACGCCCGCGCGCAGCGCGCCGTAGACGAACTCGTCCAGGTCGAACGTCGTGAGGATCACCACGCGCACCGCCGGGTCGGCGGCGGCGATGCGGCGGGCCGCGGCCAGGCCGTCCATGCCCGGCATCCGGATGTCCAGCAGGACCACGTCGGGCTTCAGCTCGCGCGCCGCCGCGACCGCGCCCGCGCCGTCGGCGGCCTCGCCGACGACGGCGATGTCGGCCTCGTCGTCGAGCAGGGAGCGGAATCCGGCGCGCACCAGCGCCTGGTCGTCGGCGAGCAGCACCCGGATCATCGGTCCGCCCCGTACGGCAGCCGCGCCCGCACCCGGAACCCGCCGCCCGGCAGGGGCCCGGCGGTCAGCTCGCCGCCCAGCGCCCGCGCGCGCTCCCGCATGCCGCGGATGCCGGTGCCGTCCCCGCCCGCATCCGCGGCGGCGCCCCTCCCGTCGTCCTCGACCTCCACCAGCAGGTCCGCCGCACCGTAGCCGATCCGGAAGGCGACGCGGCGGGCGGCGGCGTGCCGGGTCACGTTGGTGACGGCCTCCTGCAGGATGCGGTAGGCGGCCAGGTCCACCCCGGCGGGCAGCGGACGCGGGTCGCCCTCGATCCGCACCTCGGTCTCCAGCGACGCCAGCTCGGCGTGCCGGACCAGGTCGTCCAGCCGGTCCAGCCGCCCGGCGGGCGCGGTGCCCGGCGCCTCGTCGACGGCGCGCAGCACGCCGATCGCGGCGCGCATCTCGCGCAGCGTGTCGCGGCTGGCCTCCTTGATCACGCTGAGCGCCCGGCCCGCCTGCTCGGGGTCGCGGTGCAGCCGGTGCAGCGCGGTGCCCGCCTGCACGTTGATCATCGACAGGTGGTGGCCGACGACGTCGTGCAGTTCGCGGGCGATGCGCAGCCGTTCGTCGGTGGCGCGCCAGCGCGCCTCCTCCTCGGCGCGCCGCACCGCCGCGCGCAGCGCCTCCTGGCGGCCGTGCCGGACGGCGCCGAGGGCGACCAGCGCCACCACCCAGCCGGTCAGCATGATGATCGCGACGCCGTTGACGTCCTCGTTGCCGGCCAGCGTGCCGAGCCCGACGGCGATCACCAGGACCGCGCCGAGCGCCGCGGCGGTGCGCACCCGCCCGCCCGCGGCGACCATGTACAGCGCCAGGACCGTCACGACGATCAGCGGCCCGTCGACCGGGCTGAGCACGTAGTACGCGCAGGTGGCCGAAAGCGCGTACAGGCCGCCGGCCAGGGGGCGGCGCCGCAGCAGCGGCAGCGTGCCGCACACGCTCAGCACCAGCAGCCCGTCCACGGCCGCCCGCCACGGCGGATGGGCGGGGGCGCGCAGCCACATCGCGACCGTGCTCCCGGCGACCAGCACCGCCAGCGCGGCGGCCGCCGCCCCGTGACGAGACAGCATCACCCCAGCATAGGGAGACGATCAGCCGCGTTCCGCCGCGCGGCATTCGGTGGCCGCGTCGGCCAGCAGGCCGAGGCCGATGCCGAGCAGCCAGACGTCCTTGCTGACGCCGATGCCCTCCCGGCTGGGCCAGACGCTGCCGGGTTCGCGCAGGCCGGGGGCGCGCAGGTAGAACGCGACCAGGGAGCCGCCGAACCCGGTGAGGGCGGCCCCCGCCAGGGCGCTCGGCACGAACGGCGCCAGCAGCGCGGCGCCGGTGGCGATCTGCCCGGCGGCCAGCAGGCGCAGGAACCGGCGCGGCGGGACGTCGCGCAGGAACGGGAAGGCGGCGGCCGCCATGCCGTGCGTGGCCGCGGCCTGCCTCTCGTCCCCCTTCCACAGCTCCAGCCCGCTGTGCAGGATGTACGCGCCGCTGGCCAGGCGGCCCGGAACGGTCCTCAGCTTCACCGCATCCTCCTTGTGGACGGACGGTCGGGCATGCGATGGGGGGCCGGGGCGCGTCCGGGGCCGGGCCCGGCCGGGTCAGGCCGATGCGGACGCGCGGGCGGAGGCGACCAGTTCGCGGGTCGCGGGGGCGACCTCCCGTCCGAACGTCCGCAGGAAGGCGGGGTCGTCGGCCATGGCGATGAAGCCGCTGACGCCGTACTCCAGGGTCAGCTCGGCCAGCTGCTCGGCCCACCGCGCGGGCGGTCCGCTGAACGGCTCCTCGCCGCCGGCCCCGAACCGGCCGCCGATGTTGAGCAGGCGGCGCACCGCGGCGGGGTCGCGCCCGGCCGCGGCGGCGGCCTCGTCGATGACCGCGTTGCCTTCGGCAAGACTGCGCACGCCGTCCAGGTACGGCAGCGAGGGCAGCCACCCGTCGGCCTTGCCGCCGACCAGGCGCAGCATGCGGGGCTTGTAGGCGCCCAGCCAGATGCCGATGTCGTGGGCGGGGGCCGGGCCGCGCTTGGCGCCGTCCACCCGGTAGTGCGCGCCGTCGATCCGCAGCCGCGCGGTGTTGCCGGCGTCCCAGATGCCGCGGATGACGTCGATGGCCTCGCCGAGCGCGTCGACGCTCTGCGCCGGGGTGAGGCCGGGCCCGCCCATGGCCTCGACGGCGTCCCGGAACCCGCCGGCGCCCAGGCCGAGCTCGAAGCGGCCGCCGCTGAGCAGGTCGAGGCTGGCCGCCGCGCGCGCCAGCACCGCGGGGGGCCGCAGCGGCAGGTTCAGCACGTTGCCCGACAGGCGGACGCGCTCGGTGCGCGCGGCCACGTAGGACAGCAGGGTCCAGGTGTCGAGGAAGCGCGGCTGGTAGGGGTGGTCCTGGAACGTCACCAGGTCGAGGCCGGCGGCCTCGGCCTCCTGCGCCAGGTCGAGCACCCGTTTCGGGTCGGCGCTGCCCGGGGTGATGAACGCGCCGAACATGAGGTCGTGGCCGTAGTCGGTCATGTCTCCCCCTCACTCCCGCCGCGCCGACGTCGTCGTCGCACGGCCCTAAGGTGACCGGACGTGCCGTGGAACCGCGCGCCCCGGGACGGTATTCCGCTTGCGGCGTGTGGGAAACGACGCATGTTGATCTACCGGGTGCGACGGCATTCTTGACATTCGTCTTCTTGATCACCTTGGTTCGCCGCGCCTAGCATCCTGACTGGTCGGTGACGGTGCGGGGGTCGGCGGGGCGACATCTTCGGGGGCGAGTTGACCAGGGACACGGGGCCGTGACGCGGCCGCGGGCAAGCGGCGGGCGCACCGCGCGGGCACCCGCCCGACGGCTCGGCCACCGGATCGGCCTGATGGCGGGCGGCGCGGCGGTCGGCGTGCTGGCGGGTGCGGCGCTGGGCCACCGGGCGGTGCACCGCTGCGGCCGCCTGTGCCGGGGGCGGGCCGACGAGGTCGCCCTGGCCGTGCAGCGCGAACGCCGGCGCATCGCCCGCGAGCTGCACGACGCGGTCGGCCACGGGCTCGTCGTCATCGCCATGCACTCGCGGCGGCTGCCCGCGGTCAGCGCGCAGGCGCAGTCGGTGGCCCGGCTGATCGACGAGACCGCGCAGGCGACGCTGCGGGACATGCGGCAGATCATCGGCACGCTGCGCGGCGCCCCCGAGCCCGGCGGCTGGCTGCTGTCGCAGCGGGCCGCCGAGCTGATCGGGCGGATGCCCGACCGGCGCGCGGTCGAGCTGGAGGTGACCGGGCGCGAGCCCGCGCTGCCGCTCGACCTGCGCACCACCGCGCTGCACATCGTGCAGGAGAGCCTGGCCAACGCGCTCAAGCACGGCGGCGGCAGGCTGCGCGTGCTGATCGAGTACGGCGACGAGCTGCGCATCACCGTGACCAACGAGGGCGGGCGGCCGCCCGGGGAGGGCTGGGCCGGTCCCGGCGGGCAGGGGCTGCGCGGCCTGGTCGAGACGGTCACCGCGCGGGGCGGCTCGTTCACCTTCGGGCGCCCGCCCGGCGACGGCTTCCTGGTGCGGGCCCGGCTGCCGCTGCCCGCCGCGCGCCGCCCGCCCGGCGCCCCGGCCGGCCTCCC